>JBBUFT010000048.1:0-2980 GCA_038078035.1 Patescibacteria group bacterium | reverse complement strand
TTCTGCCCATCTTGGAGCGCTTTAATGGATCGCGGTCTCCGCCACAGCCAAATACAGCTATGAGGCGACTCTCTTTTGACTTTATTTCTCTTGTTGTAGAAAGAACTTTTTCGAGTGCATCCGGAGTATGCGCATAGTCTACAATTACTAACACCCCGCTACTCGATGTAAAATGTTCAAAGCGCCCGCGTGGCGGCTTTATATTTTCTAAAATTTTATTTACTTTCGACATGTCAAAACTAAGGAGGTTGCAAGCACTCCAAACCGAGAGTAGATTGTAGGCGTTGAATTTGCCGAGGAGTTTGGATTTGATACTAGTCTTATCAAATTCTAATTCTAGACCATTAAAATCTGATTTTTTTATCTCGCCGTGAAAATTCTCTCCCCCATTAAATCCATATGAAAACCCCTTCGCCTTTATTCCTTCCAATATTTTTTTACCATGTTCGTCATCGGTATTCGAGAGCGCAAAGGCGTCGGCAGAAAGCATTTTGAAAAATTTCTTCTTTACTTCGAAATAAGCTTCTATATTCTTGTGGTAATCTAAGTGGTCGTGGGTCAAATTTGAAAAAATCCCGCCAGTAAAATTTATACCCCGCACGCGATTCTGATCAATAGCATGGCTTGAGACTTCTATGAAAACGTATTCACAACCCCTCTCTACCATCTCGCTAAAAATCTTTGTCAGCATAACAGAGTCTGGAGTAGTGCCAGGCTTGGGGTTATTGCTTTTAATTTCAAACTTTTCTCCATTAATTAAATTCTCAATAGTTCCCACAAGCCCCGTCTTATATCCAAGCTCGAGCGCAATTTTATAAAGAAGAGTAGCTGTTGTAGTTTTTCCATTCGTCCCCGTCACCCCGACAATCTTCAGCCGCTTTGACGGATTATCATAATGATAAATAGCCAAAATTGATTTAATCCGCCACCATATTGTTTTGAGTTTTTTAATTAACCACTTCATTCTATTTCTATGACAATTTTAATTTACCAGCGACTTCCTGTGCTGCGGTGCATCGATGAGTCCGCACCTCGAACCAAAGCCTTTGGCTTGGTACGGGGCAGGTTTTTTGTATTTTTCCTTATAATTATTTCCCATGGCATTTTTTATACTTCTTCCCACTTCCGCATGGGCAGGGATCGTTTCTACCAATGTTCTCCGACTTTGGTCGGATTTTCACCCCACCAAGCTCGGAGGGTTCAACATGGCTCGTAACCAAAGTCTGCTTGGGTAAATTATTTTCAGTGTTTCGACTCCGCTGCACATCTGCGATATTTATCCTACTTACTAGAGAAAAAACTTGTTCTTTGAACGCTAATTCCATTTCCTTAAACATAGCCAGTCCGTCTTTCTTGTATTCAACGATTGGTTCACGCTGACCATAAGCGCGTAGGTTTACTGACGATCGAAGATAATCCATTGCCTCCAAGTGCTCCATCCAAAGCGTATCTGTAGTATAGAGAGTGATGCGACGAACAGTTTCTAGGAATGCTTCTTCGCCCAGTTTCTTCTTTTTCTCTTCGATTATTTCAACAAAACCTTCTTTTTCTGCTTTAATTTTTTCTAATAATTCTTCAACTCCTTCTTTGTCCGCCCTTAACATTTTCTGTCTTCTTTCGTAAATAATTTTTCTCTGATGATTCATCACATCATCATATTCAAGAGTGTGCTTGCGGGCATCAAAGTGGAAACCTTCAATCTTCGCCTGAGCGCTTTCAAGCGATTTACCAATAAAACGATTTTCTATCGGTTGGTCTTCAGGTATTCCGAAGCGTCCCATCATGTTTTTTATCTTATCCGCGCCGAAAACACGCATTAGATCATCTTCAAGTGATACGTAGAATTGTGTCTCCCCGGGATCACCCTGTCTACCAGAACGTCCGCGAAGCTGATTATCAATTCTTCTTGCTTCGTGCCTCTCCGTCCCAAGTACGAAAAGCCCGCCAACGTTTTTTACAGATTCATATTCTTCTTTAGTCGCGGGATTGCCCCCGAGTTTTATGTCTATTCCTCTGCCTGCCATATTAGTAGCAATAGTGACAGCGCCAGCCTTGCCCGCCTGCGCGATGATCTCGCCTTCTTTTTCGTGATTTTTCGCATTTAAAATTACATGTTGTACTCCTTCTTGTTTGAGATAAACGGAAAGAAGTTCATTTTTCTCGATCGAAATAGTTCCGATTAAAACTGGCTGACCTTTCGTGTTTAATTCTTTCACCTTTCTTGCAATTGCCTGAAATTTTCCCTTTTCGGTTTGGAAAATTAAATCGGAATGATCTAGGCGGACAACAGGGCGATTAGTGGGAACCACAATAACATCCAGCCCATAAACTTTTAAAAATTCTTCGGCAGATGTCAGGGCGGTACCGGTCATGCCGGAGAGCTTTTTATAAAATCTAAAGTAATTTTGAAAAGTAATAGAGCCAGCTGAGCGAGTTTCTTTTTCGATTTTTACACCCTCTTTAGCCTCAATGGCTTGATGAATTCCTTCAGACCAGCGCCTGCCCGGCTGGAGCCGTCCGGTAAAGGGGTCCACAATAATAACCTCGCCTTCTTTAACGACGTAATCCTTGTCTCGCTCGAATATGGCCTGCGCCCTGACGGCTGTTTCTAAATGATGTACGTATTTTATGCCTTTTTCAGTATAAATATTCTCTATGCCAAGAAGATTTTCAGCTTTGGTAATGCCTGTATCCGTCAGAGATACTGCTTTAAGCTTCTCGTCCACCTCGTAATCCTCGCCCCTTTTCAACTGCTTGGCGATTTGATAAAACTTCAAATAAAAATCGGAGGAATCTTGGGCAGCGCTTGAGATAATGAGCGGAGTACGAGCTTCGTCTATTAAAATAGAATCCACTTCATCAACAATTGCAAAGTTGTGCCCTCTTTGCACTAAGTCATTGATCGATGTGGCTAAATTATCTCGTAAGTAATCGAAGCCAAATTCATGATTCGTGCCATAGGTAATATCCGCGGCATAGG
>JBBUFT010000047.1:0-2431 GCA_038078035.1 Patescibacteria group bacterium | reverse complement strand
AATAACAACTTTTTTCGCGCCGGCTTCCAGATGCATTTTGGATTGTTCATAAGTCACAAAGAGTCCCGTGGATTCCACCACCACATCAATGCCCAAATCTTTCCATGGAAGAAGCTTTGGGTTCTTTTCCGCTAAAACTTTCACCCTCTTATTTTCATCTATAACAATATAATTATCGCCTGTCCCGTTAGAGACTTCGACTCTAACGGGATGTTTCCATTCTCCGTAAGCAGTATCGTGTTTAAGCAGATATCCCATGTTGGCAA
Organism: Patescibacteria group bacterium; assembly: GCA_038078035.1. Classification (GTDB taxonomy): domain Bacteria; phylum Patescibacteriota; class Minisyncoccia; order Phycocordibacterales; family UBA9973; genus UBA9973. The sequence goes on along the minus strand of JBBUFT010000047.1, from coordinate 2,165 downwards.
CATCAGAAAGATCATTTACCGCCACGATTTCAATCTCAGGTCTTTCCCAAGCAATTTTTAAAAACACCCGACCAATCCGCCCGAAACCGTTTATGCCAACTTTGATTTTTTTCATACACGTATTGTATCAAAAAATAGAAAAACAACAAAACTCTCTGAAACGTAACTTTTGTAGGGGTTTCAAGGCTGACGAGCCGAGAACTTCAGGATTTTTTAAGTTCACCCCGCCATGGCGGGGCAAGAAAAAATCCGTACCGAAAAAAGTTATGTTGACAGAGAGTTTTGTAATTCATGTTATTATGAAAATATGTCGGATTTCATACATCTACATACTCATTCCCATTATTCCCTGCTAGATGGGCTTTCTAAACTTGAAGATTTGGTTGATCTTGCGAAAAAATTTAAAATGCCCGCCATTGCTCTGACTGACCACGGCAATATGTACGGCGTTATTGAGTTTTATAAACTGGCAAAGAAAGAAGGCATAAAACCAATAATCGGAGTGGAGGCTTATGTGGCAAATCGTGGCAGAGGCGACAAAGATCCTGGCATAGACAATAAAAGATACCACTTGACGCTATTGGCGAAGAACCTCCAAGGTTATAAAAACCTAATGAAGCTTGTGACAATTTCCAACCTAGAAGGATATTATTACAAACCTCGAATGGATAAAGAAATTTTGCGGAAATATTCGGAAGGGATAATAGCTCTCTCTGGATGCCTTGGCGGAGAGTTGTCTCGAGCGCTTGCCAGTGGAAACAAAGAAAAAGCGGAAGCAATAATAAAAGAACATCAGGAAATTTTCGGCAAAGAAAATTATTTTCTAGAAATTCAGAAGCATTCCAAGATGCCTGACGATGAACAAGTCCGCGAAGGCATTATTGCATTTAGTAAAAAATTAAATATCCCGCTTGTAGCCACCATCGATTCGCATTATCCCTGTTCGGATGACCGCAAGGCTCATGACACACTGCTTTCCATCCAGACAAACTCTGACATAAAAGATGAAAATAAGTTTTCTTTCGGCGAAGACGATTACTCTTTTGTAGGTCCCGAGGAAGCAATCGAGCTATTTAAAGACACCCCGGAAGCAATAGAGAACACATTAAAGGTGGCAGATATGTGCGAACTTGAGCTAGAACTTAAAAAATGGGTCTTCCCCGATTATAAAATTGAAAAAGGTAAAACTTATAATGAGAAATTGCGCGAGCTGTGTTATGCCGGCTTTGAGCGCCTCGGACTTAAAGAAACTGCTCTAATAAAAGAGAGGGTGGAATATGAATTGAAAATTATTTTTGGCAAGGGCTATTCACCGTATTTTCTAGTAGTGGGCGATCTGCTCAACCACGCGAAAGTAAACGGCATTTTGACTGCCATCAGGGGTTCGGTAGCTGGATCAATGGTCACTTATCTCCTAGGCATTACTAATATAAACCCAATAGAATATAAAATTCCTTTCGAAAGATTTCTAAATCCATTTCGCCCATCAGCGCCGGATATTGATATGGACTTTGCTGATAATAGGCGTGATGAAATGATTGAATATGTCAAAAATAAATATGGCGAAGATAAAGTGGCGCAGATCGGAACCTTCGGCACAATGATGGCGCGCGGCGCCGTGCGCGATGTGGCGCGAGCGCTCGCCCACCCCTACGCCGTCGGAGACAGACTTTCAAAAATGATTCCGCTCGGCGCGCAAGGCATGCCCATGACGCTAGACCATGCGATGGAGATAGTTCCAGAATTAAAAGCGGCTTATAGAGACGAAAAAGACACAAAAGAAATAATAGATTTAGCAAAAAAGCTGGAAGGATGCGTCCGGCACATTTCCGTGCATGCGGCAGGAGTTGTAATCGCCCCCTTCCCACTCACAGAATATACTCCTCTCCAGTATGACCCAAAGGGTGAAGCAATAATAACTCAGTACGATATGTATTCTGTGGACCCTGATTACGGAGGGGGTGTGGGGCTGTTAAAATTTGATTTCTTGGGCATTAGAAACTTGGCAATTCTGGCAGACGCAGTGAGTTTGGTAAAAAAATTCTATGATGTGGACATCGACATAGAAAAAATTCCGCTTGATGATAAAAAAACTTTCGCGCTTCTGGCAGAAGGAAAAACCGAAGGATTGTTTCAGTTGAATGGCGCAGGCATGACTAGGTATT
>JBBUFT010000046.1:0-4684 GCA_038078035.1 Patescibacteria group bacterium | reverse complement strand
ATAACGCCAATTCGTTTCAGACTGAGGTTCCACTCCAGCCACTCCGTCAAAAACAACCACCGCGCCATCGAGCACACGGAGAGATCTCTTTACCTCTACGGTAAAATCAATGTGCCCAGGTGTATCAATGATGTTGAAACGGTGCTTAAGCGGATGTTGAGCACCTGCCTTCGCCAAGGCTTCGGCGGGCACGTAGGTTGGTGTCCAAAAACATGTCACGGCAGCGGAGGTGATAGTGATCCCGCGCTCTCGTTCTTGCTCCATCCAGTCCGTTACTGTTTCTCCTTCATGTACTTCGCCTATTTTATGCGATACGCCGGTGTAAAAAAGCACGCGTTCGGTCGTTGTCGTCTTACCCGCGTCAATGTGGGCAATAATTCCAAAATTTCTAACTTTTTCTAGAGGATAATCTCTTTCCATATAGTTTTATTACCAAGCAAGATGGGCAAAGGCTTTGTTGGCTTCTGCCATTTTGTGTGTATCTTCTTTCTTTTTAATTGCCGAACCTTCGTTCTTCGAGGCGGCGATGAGTTCATCAGCAAGTTTAAGATACATTGGTTTGCCCTTAGTATTGCGAGCGGCATCACGAATCCATCTCATGGCTAAAGCCATTTTCCTTTCCGCCCGCACTTCGATAGGCACTTGATAGTTCGCACCCCCGATACGCTTGGAACGCACCTCCGTTGAAGGGCCGGCATTCCTCATTGCTAAATCAAAAATTTCAAGCGGATTAGGATTGCTTGTTTTTTCTTTTATCACGTCAAAAGCGGCATACATGACTTTCCTTGCAGTTTCTTTCTTGCCAGACCACATAATATAATTGATAAATTTCTCCAATTTTTGAGAGTTGTACACAAAGTCTGGTCCCACTATATTTCGATTTTTTACTTTTCTACGCATAATTATTTTTTATTTTCTTTTGGTTTCTTATTCCCGTAAAGAGATCTGCCTTGTCTCCTTTTTTCAACTCCCTGTGTATCGAGTACTCCGCGTACGATGTGGTATCTTACCCCAATTAAATCTTTCACACGCCCTCCGCGAAGCATAACCACTGAGTGTTCTTGTAAATTGTGTCCTTCTCCGGGAATATAAGCTGTGACTTCCATGCCATTGGTCAGACGAACTCTGGCGATTTTTCTTAAAGCTGAGTTTGGTTTCTTTGGAGTCGTTGTTGAAACTTTTATGCAGACACCCCTCTTAAAAGGAGCTGGAGAAAAAACTGGTCTATTTTTCAGGACATTAAATCCTTTCGCCAGAGCAACAGTTTTGTGCTTGGAGTGAACTTTTACTCTATTTTTCTTGATTAATTGATTTATCGTTGGCATTTTTTTAAATGTCTCTATGTAAAATAAAAGAGTCCGAAGACTCCAAAAGACACCAGGATAATTTACTATAAATAAGCTTAAAATGCAATACCCGTAACTAAGCGAAAAAGAAAGGAAAGTATTGGATATAAATAGTTGGGGAAAAAGACAATAAAAATGAGTAGTAGGATAAGCGAGTATTGTTCAAACAGCCTGATAATAGGATCAAAAGAATATGGCAATAAAGAAAAAAGTACTTTGGAGCCATCAAGGGGCGGGATGGGAACCAGATTAAATATTCCTAAAGCCAGATTTACAATGACAATAGAGGAAGTTATGAAATAAAAATCCGGAGATAGGACCGTGTGAGATGCCAGACGAATAATAATGCCGAAAATAATGGCAATAAGAAAGTTCGACAGCACGCCTGATATTGCCACAACTAGGGTCCCCCACTTCTTATTGCGCAAATTGTCTGGATTGTAAGGCACAGGCTTCGCCCATCCGAATAAAAATGGAGAATGTGATATTACTAAAATAATTGGCAAGATTACAGAGCCGAAAATATCTAGATGTTTGAGTGGATTGAGAGTTAGACGTCCGGCAAAACGCGCCGTTTTGTCCCCGAAATATTCTGCCGCGAAACCGTGAGAAACTTCATGAATCACAATAGACATCACAAGTATAGCTATATAAAAAATCGCATTTGTTGCGCCCATGTGTATTCTATGATAACATGTGGAGACTAAGAATAAAAATAAGATGAAGACATGCGTAATAACAAAAAAGAGTTCGATCGTCGGCGGAGGATATTCCAACAGGACCCGCGCGACTAAATTCAACCCGACTGGTAAGAAACGCAAATACTTAAATCTTCAAAAAAAGAAGGTTTTTATCCCTGAATTAAATAAATCAATAAACGTTGAGGCATCTGTTCAAGGTTTCCGCACAATGAAAAAGAATGGCGCTTACGCCACCCTCCTCAAAGCTGGATTGATAAAGGCGTAAATTTACCCTGGCACAAAGGTCAGCGCCGTTCCCTTTTTACCACTTCTACCAGTGCGGCCGATGCGATGCACGTAGGTATCGTAGGTCTGTGGCACGTCGTAATTTATAACGTGAGTTACATCTGGAATATCGAGGCCCCTTGCCGCCACGTCAGTTGCAATCAAGACATTAATGCGATCTTTTTTAAATGAATCGAGAATTCGAATTCTCTCACGACTTCTTTTGTCTCCATGAATTGCCCCTACTTTAAAGCCCATATGCCCAAGCTCTTTGGCTAGAGTATCCACACTATGCTTCATCTCCCGAAAAATTAAAACTTTATCCGAACCATCTTTTTTCAAAACTTCATGTAGTTTGTCTAATTTCTCTTCTTTGCTTCTGACACGAATCACATCTTGGTCGATATTTTTAGCTGTTTCACCAGAGACCACAGAAATAAAAACGGGATCTTTCAGATATTGTTCAGTTAATTTTTTGATTTCTGGCGAAAGCGTAGCTGAGAAGAAAAGAGTTTGTTTTTCCTTGGAAGTCTTACCGATTATAAAAACCATGTCATCTCGAAAACCCATATCAAGCATTCGGTCGGCTTCATCCAGCACCACAGAATGACATGTCGATAAGTCCAAAACTTTTTTATCAATCAGGTCTCGCAAGCGCCCCGGCGTGCCGATGATAAACGAAACCCCTAGCTTTATTTCTCTAATCTGTTTCATAATTGGAAGACCTCCAACACAGGCCACAGAAAACATTCCGAATCCGAAAGCAAGATTCTTGAAATCTGCCTCAATTTGAAGCGCGAGCTCACGAGTTGGAGCTATAATTAAAACTGTTTCTTTTTTGTTTTTGCCTTTGGTTTTGTAAATTTTTTCGATTAAAGGCAAAAGGAATGCCGCGGTTTTCCCAGTACCGGTATTAGCCATACCGAAAACATCTCTGCCTTCCAAAACTGTCGGAATGGCCTGGTCTTGAATAGGTCTGGGATGAATAAATCCTGCTTTTGTAATATTTTTATGAAGCTGTGCATTAAAAGGAAAATCAGCAAATGTGTGTTTGGGGACATACGGTTTCTCTTCGCCGTGGTCTTTCTGGTTGACCTTCTTAATGAAACGAGAAAAATCTATCCGCTCGCTACGGGATTTCTTGTTATTTGTTTTTTGAAAACGAGGCTTTCCTTTAAAAGAGGATGGACGACGAGCAAACCTGCTCGGTCTAGCCGAATTAGTTTTATACATACTTGGGTCACCCCCAAAATGTAATAGATGAGAATGATGTTTAGAGAGTAACATTTTGTCGCTAAATTGTCAATTCTTTCTAAATTCTTGCGAAAAGCTATAATGAAACCATGCAAGGCAAACATGTTGACGAATCTTATCTGGACCTCCTAGAACATATCATGAAAAACGGTGTAGAGAAGGGTGACCGTACGGGAACCGGAATAAAGAGCCTATTGGGTTATCAAATGCGTTTTAATTTAAGCGATGGTTTCCCCTTACTTACTACCAAGAAAGTGCCAATCAAATCTATCATTCACGAACTTCTCTGGTTTCTGCGGGGTGACACAAATTTAAAATACCTAGCAGACAATAATGTCCACATTTGGGATGAATGGCCATATAAAGCGTATTTGATAAGGAATAAAATAGCTGTACCTAAAACAGGATCACCTGAGTGGAATGATGGCATCAAAGAATTTATAGAAAAAATAAAAACGGATGAAAACTTTGCGAAAGAATACGGAAATCTGGGACCAATTTACGGGTATCAGTGGCGACATTGGCGAACCCCTGATGGTGGAGAGATAGATCAAATAGAAAAAGTGGTTGAAAATATAAAAGCGGCCAAAGTTGATCCAAACCATCGTGATTCAAGACGCCTGATTGTATCCGCCTGGAATGTAGCTGATATAGAAGAGATGAATAAGGCTGGCCTTCCTCCCTGTCATCTACTTTTTCAGTTTTATGTAGCAGGCGGAAAATTGTCCTGTCAACTTTATCAACGTTCCTGTGACACATTTCTTGGAGTTCCATTTAATATTGCTTCATATTCCCTCTTCACAATGATAATCGCTCAGATTTGTGGGCTAGGGGTGGGAGAATTTGTTTGGACAGGGGGTGATGTACATTTATATTTGAATCATTTAGAACAAGTAAAATTGCAAATTTCCCGCCGTGATGATATTCGTCCAATGCCTAAAATGAAAATAAACCCTAAAAAAAACAAGATCGAGGACTTCACGATAGATGATTTTGAACTTACTGATTACAACCCACATGAGGGCATTAAAGCACCTATCGCAGTATAGACTATGATTTCTCTAATTGCGGCAATTGGCAGAAATAATGAACTCGGGAAAGGAAATGATTTAATCTGGA
>JBBUFT010000045.1:6302-8884 GCA_038078035.1 Patescibacteria group bacterium | reverse complement strand
TTCCTATAAGCAATTTCTTCCAGAGCGGCTATTTTGGTATTTTGTCTTTCTTCTATTATCCTGACAAAGTCAGTCGCGTTTGATAGAGAGCTAATAGTTCCCGCATCAAGCCACGCAAAACCACGTCCTAATAACTTTACATCCAAATCTCCGGATGCTAGGTATAGCTCGTTAACATCTGTGATTTCTAGTTCTCCACGCTTACTCGGTTTTATACTTTTAGCAAATTTTATAACTCTATTGTCATAAAAATAAAGCCCAGTTACAGCATAGTTTGAAGCGGGATTTTTAGGTTTCTCTTTGATAGAAGTTACTTTGCCATTTTTATTAAATTCAACCACGCCAAATCTTTCTGGGTCGTTGACATAGTATCCAAATATAGTAGCGCCCACTTTTTTATTCCTAGCTTCTTCCAAGATTTTTATCAAACCGTTGCCGTAGAAAATGTTATCACCTAGTACCATGGCTACGTTACTCTTCCCAATAAACTTTTCTCCAATGATAAAAGCTTGAGCTAGACCATCGGGTGAAGGTTGTTCGGCATAGGATAACTTTATTCCAAAATTTTCACCAGTGCCTAAAAGTTTTTTGAAATTTGGCAAATCAGCAGGAGTTGAGATGATTAAAATCTCCCTAATGCCAGAGAGCATCAAAATTGATAAAGGGTAAAAAATCATGGGCTTGTCATAAACAGGCAAAAGTTGCTTGCTTATTGCTAGCGTTAGCGGATACAGCCTGCTACCGCTTCCTCCCGCCAATATTATGCCTTTCGTATTGTTTTTCATCGGAATTTTGCATTAATGTTTTGATTATAGCATGATTTTACAGAGATTCTATTTATTCATTTGCTTGCTTTTACATACTATCATTACAAGCCGATAATTTCTTTAAATTCTGTGAGAGTTCTTTTTCTTAATAAGAGGAAAAAGAAAAAATAAGCTACGGCAGAAATTATTATATTTAATGCTACTTTTATTCCAAAATATTTGAGCGTCAGAGTGATCGCTAACATCAACGCAGTCGGCAACAGAACGTCTTTTATAGATGACCATATTTCGAAATTATTTACTTTTTTCATTTCTTTGTACAGGACATAAATTATCATTGAAGTTGAGATCAAGGTAGCAAACGCGGCTCCAGTAGCGCCAAATTTCGGGATTAACAGAAAGTTTAATAACACATTGGCCAGCATGCCAAATATATTCGCTCTTACCAGCTTTCTCTGTTTGTCGTATGCGAATATTGAATTTATTAATAGCGTCATAGGCAAAGTCATTAACAGCATTATCATGAATATATAAAGCACCGGAATCGCATCGATATATAATTGCCCGAAAACCAGCAAGACAATTTGATTGGTCAGAACTATTCCACCCAAGGCAATTGGCATACCTATGACCGCTAGAACAAACAAAGCTTTTTCCAAAACAATTTTGAATTTTTCGTTTTCTTTGTGAGCCAGCCTAGACATCAGGGGGAACATTGCAGTGGCGATCATTGAGGGTAGCATTATTATGAATTGGTAGAACCTTTGGGCCGCCGCGTAAACACCTATGTCTTCCGGTGTTTTCCATATACCCAGCATAAACACGTCGGTATTTGCCATAATGCTTCCGACTAGGGCCATAATTGCGAAGGGCAACGTCGTTCCCAAAACAATTTTCAAAGTTTCTTTATTTATCCTAGTCATAAATTCGGCCACGACTTTTCGGATCACACCGACTATCAACAGGGCTCCTATGATACTGCCTATCGCATAAGATACGGCAAGGGATATAGGAGACGGATCCGCATTTATCAGCGCGATACCAAGAACTAAGATCACAGAATTCATAATCACTTTTATAATCGTTTCTTTTTCCATTTTTTCCAACACTCGGTTTATGGCAAAACCACTATTTCGAATAACATCAAAGAATAAAATAACGGCCACTGCGGAAAAGAGTCCCGCCGCTTCAGGTATGCTGGATATATAAGGACTTACAAAAATAACCAAAAGAATACTGGAGAGGAGAATAGCGATTTTGATAAAAAGCGCAGCTGAGATAAGTATTTTATGATTTTCTTTCTTTTGCGATATTTCTCTGATTATCAGATTGTCTATTCCGATGTCGGCAAAAATCATTAACAGAGACGCTATGGATATAGCATAAGAAAAAACTCCCCATCCTGCAGCACCCAGTTTCCTGGCCGCATACACTATGAGGAGCATCTTCAACAGGCGCCCGGAAGCTTCCCCAAGGAAAAGCCAAAAAGTGTTTTTTATTATGGTTTGCTTTGCGCTACTATTCACAAAAAAAAATGTTTTAATTCGCTCCATGTTCAATATTCTGGCTAGTCGCCTTGCTCATAGATTTTTTTAGCGAGTTCCAGTATCTTTTCTCGCAGGCTGCTTGAAGAATAACTATGATCACGGCTATTGTAAATTACTTTCATTTCAGGCAGTTTATCTCGGGAATAGTTTGGTTTGTCTTTCCAATCCACTCCTATAAAACGTACATCCGGATTTATTTTTTTTAATAAATGATAAAGACTAACTTCTGTGTCATAGCGTACTATTTCATCAATATATTTGCAGGCTT
>JBBUFT010000045.1:0-6292 GCA_038078035.1 Patescibacteria group bacterium | reverse complement strand
TGAATTTTTCGTTCCTTGAATGTTTGTACGGGACTATTTTTCTCTGGTCTGTCTACACTCGGATCTATTTGTAAACCCACTATCAAATAATCGCACTGTTCTCGGCATTCTTTAAACATTAAATAATGTCCCGCATGAGTGAGGTCAAAAGTTCCGCAAGTAAAACCGATTTTTTCCTTTACTTCCCTTTTCATATTAATGGGTAAAGATAATTTGAATAGTTCTTAAAATAATTCCAAGGTCAATGAAAAAGTTTCTGTTTTTAATATAATATAAATCATATTCAAGCTTTTCTTTTGAATCTTCTACAGAATTAGCATATCGATATTTTATTTGTGCCCAGCCCGTGAATCCCGGATGAATAATATGACGAAACTCATAATGCGGGATAGTGCTTTCAAGTTTCGAGACAAATTCAGGGCGTTCTGGTCGGGGACCGACAAGCGCAAGCTCACCCCTCAAGATATTGATCATCTGAGGAAGTTCGTCTATATGAAGTTTCCTAATTATTTTTCCGATTGCGGTCATACGACTGTCATTTTTATTGGCCCAGACTGGACCGTTTGTCTCTGAATCCATGACCATGGAACGAAATTTATAAAGTTTGAAATTTTTTCCTCCCTTGCCGACCCTTGTTTGAGTGTAGAAAATCGAACCGTGATCAGTAAGCTTGATCAGTAAGGCGACGATTATAAGAAATGGCAAAGTAACCACGAGCACAAAGAGTGCTATCAAGATATTGATCATTTTAGAAATGAGATTATAAAAGGGATTATTAGTGCTCTGAACATTGTGGAGAAACCAAGTTTCATCAATCGAATCCACAGGAATTTTCCCTAGGATACTTTCGTAAGCATGCCTTAGGTCTAAAATATTTTTTACCGTACTATATATTGAAATTAAATCTTTTTGTTCTTTTAATAAGTTTTTAGAAACAATAATCGTGTCTATTTGACCTTTGTCTTTTACAAACATGAATTCTTGGAAAGAAGCATAGGTTCCGAAGATAAAGAATCCGGATTGAGGAGTACTTTCAATGTAATTTTTTATTTTTTCAAAAGACTCACTATCTTTTTTGGGATCAATCAGAAGGGCCAGACCTTTCCGGAAATGGGAAGAAAAAATATTATAAAAAATTCTTCTCCAAACGATAAAAAGCAATACAAATACTACACTAAAAATAACTAAATTAGTCTTAGGTGTGATACCAAAAAAAGGAATTAAATAAAACAATATTGCACTAGAAGCCAGAGCTACAATAGAAGCGACCCCGATTTTTCTCAAGTTCGGTATGGTCGGTTTGACTGACTGGAAGTCGTATAAATTGAAAAGAAGAAAAACAAAAATCCATATACAAAAAACAATTATAAAAGGGGTAAAATGGCTCTCAATAATTTCTTCCGACACATTGCCTGGGAACGCCATTACGAGCATTACGAAAAACGACACCATTAACATTACCACATCCCCTAAGGGGAGAAGTATGGTCCGAATCTGATTTCTCATTACTTTACTATATATTTTTCGTGTGCAATAAACAAGCTTCCCCCTTTTTATGTTTAAGATTTTAATGATATAATACAGTGGTAGGATATGATTGACTTTTTATTTAAAATTTGGTACATGATAGCAGTATTGCCCTATCTAGTTTTCATGGAAGGCAATAAACGATTTACTAATTTTCTAAAAAAGAGAAATTTATATTCGGGCTGGGACGTCTGGCATTCCCTTCTGGTGGTCTTGATTATTTTATTTGTTGTTTTGTGGGTTAATGGGTATCGCTTTTAATTATGGCAACAAAGCATTTTCTTAAAATTTTAATTATTTTTATCACCATGATAATTTTTGGACTGATTGGAGTTTTCTTAGTAGATTACGTTGATAAAGGGAGCAATAGAAATCTATTAGAAAATATTGGGGTTGCAAAGTAGCAGAGTTGTGCTATAGTAGTCCTACCGCAAAGAAAACAGGTTTGTCCCGCTATGGTGGGGTGAGTAAGTCCTGTTTAGTGGCCTGCCCGCCCTCACGAAAGTTCGGGAGCAGGCGGGGTCGATGTTTGCACTTGCGGCTTCCAAGCCGTTTTTTAATTTAAGAAACAAATTATGTTACAGAAATCAAAAAAAGAAGAAATGATAAAAGAACTCGAAAAAGCAGTCAAAGAATCCGCCTCTGTTGTTTTCGTCAATTTCCACGGTCTGAAAGTAGGTGAAGAAACAGTGTTGCGTAGAGATTTGAGAGATCAAGGAGTGAACTATAAAGTTTCTAGAAAAACATTGCTTGCTCGAGCGCTCGAGGGGAAAGCCGAAGGAGCCATCCCAGAACTCAAAGGAGAAATTGCAATTGCGTATTCCAAAGACCAAACATCTGGAGCCCGCGAAGTCTACAATTTTCAAAAAACCCATAAGGGGATTTTGAGTATCTTAGGAGGAATTTTTGAGGGAAAATTTGTCAGCGGAGAAAGAATGATGGAGATAGCCATGATTCCAAGCCGCGAAGTTTTACTGTCTAAGCTGGCATTCTTACTCAAATCGCCCGTGCAACGTTTAGTATTAGCTCTCAATGAGGTCGCAAAAACGAAGTAAAATTCTCCTCTCCACAGCTCTTCTCTATCGTGAAAATTGACATGGGCAAAGGAGCGAGATTATTATTAGTTATTAAAAGTATATAAAATTATGAACAAAGATACATTGTTAGAATGGTTAGATAAAGCAACAGCCCTCGAGCTGAACGAGGCTGTAAAAGCGATCGAAGAGAAGTTTGGAGTGTCTGCCCAGGCCGTTGCTGCCCTAGGACCTGCCGGTGCCGTTGGAGCGCCTGCCGCAGAAGAACAAAGCACTTACACCGTAGTGCTTGCATCTGCCGGGGAGCAAAAAATTGCTGTTATGAAAATCGTGAAAGAAGCCTTGGGCCTCGGACTTAAGGACGCGAAAGACTTAGTCGATGCCGCTCCGGGGAATCTAAAAGAAGGAATGAAGAAAGAAGAAGCTCAGAACTTAAAGAAAAAGATTGAAGAGGCGGGGGGCAAAATTGAGCTTAAATAGCTCAATTTTGAGCCGCAAGCGCGACGGCGCTGAGGCGGGGGCTGCGCAAAATTCCAGCAGGAATTTATGTGTGGCCAGGTGGAGTTGAAATAAGAAACCAGAAAGACTACAATAAAAGCACCCCAAGGTAAAAGTAAGGGGTGCTTTTATTTATGAGAGAAAAAATAGCCTTAATTTCAGTTTATAACAAAGACGGTATTGTAGACTTTGCTCAAAGTCTGGTGGGTTTGGGTTGGAAAATAATTTCATCTGGTGGCACGGCTAAACATTTATCTGATGCCGGAATTACGGTTATTGAGCTTTCTGAAGTAACCAGCATGCCACCAATTTTGAATCACAGAGTTCTTACATTGCATCCGAAAATTCATGGGGGACTCTTGGCGCTTAATACACCCGAGCATCTAAAAGAATTGGAACAATATGGGATTACATGGATTGATATGGTTTGCGTGGACTTATACCCGCTTGAAGAAGAAATAAATAATCCGAATGCGACAAAAGAGTCTGTGATAGAAAAAACTGATATGGGAGGCATAGCCTTGATACGTTCAAGCGCCAAGGGCAGGCGCATTACCATCTGCGACAGAAAAGATAGAGCAAGAGTTATTGAGTGGCTGAAGACGGGCGAACCGAATAGCCAAGAATTTTTGAATAATTTATCCGCTAAAGCTGAAATGATAGCCGCGAGATATTGTTCTATTTCTAGCGAATATCATAGTGCGGGGGAGTATGAAGGAATTTTTGGCGAAAAAAAAATTGAATGTTCTTATGGCGAAAATGCATACCAAAAACCCGCAAGACTATATAAAATGTCAAGGTCGAACCTTGATATAGGAGATGAATTGGCGATTCACAATTGGAACTTGGTAGCTGGAAGTTCGATGAGTTACAACAATGTCTGTGATCTAGACCGGATGATGCAGACGATGACGCACATTGGTGCTGGTTTCGAAAAGAATTTTAATAAGGTTCCAGAAATTGCAGTCGGCGCGAAACACGGCAATGCTTGCGGAGCTGGAGTAGCGGAAAATAAAATTGAAGCGATTGATAAAATGTTACAAGGCGACTTGCGGGCGATTTTTGGTGGTTGCGTAATGCTCAACTTTCCTGTTGATGAAAAAATTGCCAAAGAATTAATGAATAAATTTTGCGAATCCAACCGAAGACTTCTTGACGTTATCGCCGCGCCGTCCTTTACCCCAGAAGCTGTCGAAATTCTTTCTCGCAAAAAGGGTAAATGTCGGCTCTTGGCGAATCCCGCCATAGAGAAAGCCGGGGTTTCTTCGTTGGATGTTCGAAAAAGATTTCGTTATGTGCGTGGTGGATTTATAGAACAGCCGAATTATACTTTCTTGCCTGCCATAGCCCCGACGATGGAGGGTGTGCCTGAAAGTATTCTCAAAGATGTCGTTTTAGCTTGGGCGATTGGGTGTACGTCAAACAGCAATACAATTACTATTGTCAAGGAAGGGAGACTCTACGGAAATGGTGTTGGTCAACAAGATCGTGTTGGTGCCGCAAAACTTGCAATCTTTCGCGCAGACGATGCAGCACTCTTTGGGCAAGGACTAAAAAGTGCTGGCGGTGAGATTAAGGCAGATTTAGAAAATGCTGTCGCATATAGTGATAGCTTTTTTCCATTTCCCGACGCGCCGGAGGTATTAATAAATAGAGGGATAAAAACTATTTTTTCTACCAGCGGTTCGGTAAATGATGAGAAAATAATAGATCTTTGCAAGGCAAAAAGTGTAAACCTTGTTATGATTCCAGACAGCGAAGCTCGCGGGTTTTATCAGCATTAATCCTTGTCTTTTTTAAAAAAAGTACTAGAATACGTGGATGGAAATTTTGGAAAAAATCTTGGGTAGCGCCGCCAGAGTGAAGATCATGCGCCTATTTCTGTTGAATAAAGGAAAGGGCTTTAAAAATACAGATGTCGCAAAGCGAAGCCGAGTAAGTCCTAATATTGTTCGTCGAGAGCTGAGATTGTTAGCTTCAGTCAATTTTATCAAGAAAAACTCCTCGACCTCCCTGGAATGGTTTTTTGATCCACTTTTTAAATATGTGCCGGAATTTAAAGAGCTTTTAGTCAGATCGGATACCTTTAATAAACAATCGATTTTAGATAGTTTTAAAAAAGTTGGGAAAGTCAAGTTGATTATAGTTTCTGGTGTTTTTACTAAAAATGATGATAGTCGGGTAGATCTTTTAATAGTGGGAGACAAGCTAAGAAAAGCGGGGATTGAAGAGGGGGTTCGAAAATTGGAAGCCCTGATAGGGGTAGAGCTTATTTATGCTATTTTTGACACTAAAGAATTCATTTACAGGCTGAATATGTATGATAAACTTGTTCGGGATATCCTTGATTACCCCCATGAGGTTATTTTACAGACTAAAGAGTTATCCACACAATCCTTAAAAAAGGCATAGAATTTGGTATAATGAAGACTGGAACTTTATAAGGTCGAAACTTAAAAGGTATTTATCAATTAATGGTTTTCTATAGATTATGAATAACATTTGGTTTACATGGGGTGACGTTTTTAATTCATCACTTCAGAGTTTGTGGTGGGGTTTTATCCAGTTTACGCCCAAGTTTATAATAGCGGTTATATTGTTTATTATAGGCTGGCTTTTGGGTAACGTTATCGCTCGAGCTCTCGAGCAGGTTTTCAGCGCCTTGAAGATAGACGTTCTTTTTAAATCTATTGGGGCAGACAATTTCTTTAGAAAAGCAGGGATGACTCTCGACTCTGGATATTTTATCGGACAAGTGGCAAAATGGTTTGTGGTTATCGTCTTTCTCCTTCCTTCGCTTAACTTGGTTGGGTTAAACGATATTGCATCTTTCTTGAAAGATGATGTGCTCGGATTCTTGCCAAGAGTTATTATTGCCGCCTTGATTTTGATAATTGCCACGATTGTTTCTGAGGCTCTTTCAAAGACAGCTACAGCTACAGCAAAGTCTATGGGCTTGAATTCAGCCAATATGCTTGGCGCTGTTGCGAAGTATGCTGTTTGGGTATTTGCTTTTATCATTGCACTCGGACAGCTAGGCATAGCTGATTATTACATGAGCGTTCTCTTCACTGGAGTGATCGCCATGTTATCAATCGGAGGCGCTCTAGCTTTCGGTTTGGGTGGACGCGATGCAGCAGCTAGATTTATCTCAAAGGTTAGTGAAGAAGTATCTGATAAATAATATCTTCAATATTTTACTTGGTTTTTACAAAAAAGATGTCAACAGTTGA
>JBBUFT010000044.1:0-1566 GCA_038078035.1 Patescibacteria group bacterium | reverse complement strand
TCTTTTTCATATTTTATATGAGGCTCGTATCCAGACTACAGCGTTGTTTTACAACTTAAGAATTAATAATAAGTTGAAACACTACTTTGTGTCTAGAGGCGAACCCGATTAACTAGTAAATATACAAGCATCCTAACACTTTCAGGGCAGAAAGCAAGAGAAATTATCTTCCCCCAATTAAATATTTTCTGGGATTATCAGAGAGATCCACGAAGTCGGCGGCGGCTTCACGAAGTTTGCCAGATGTTGATTTACCAAACGAAACAACCTCTGCTTGAATACCAGAATTAACTCTAAGATATTCTATAAGGGGAACGAAGTCTCCGTCGCCGGAAACAAGGACAACGGTGTCAAGCTTAGGCGCCATGGTGATGGCATCGACTGCTAGCCCCACATCCCAATCCGCCTTTTTCGTACCGCTAGAAAATATTTGCAGATCTTTTGTCTTGGTTTCAATGCCAAGCTTCCCTAGCGCTTCAAAAAAGTTTTTCTCATCGCCCGCTTCCGTAGTAATGACATAAGCCACCGCGCGTACGAGTTTCCTGCCCGCCACCGCGTCCTTCAAAACCGCGCCGAAATTCACCCGCGCCTTATATAGATTGCGAGCGCTATGATATAAATTTTGAGTATCGATAAAAACGCCGACTCTTTGTTCTTTATGTTTTATTACTGTCATGCTTAAATTGTATATGAGAGAGAAAAATTAAGCGAGATCTATCTTCTTCATTAGAGCATTATAGCGAGGCTTGCTTTTGCGTTCTAAGTATTTCAAATGGGTGCGTCTGTCAGCCACCATTTTAATAAGCCCCCTCCTCGAATGATTATCCTTTTTATGCTTCTTCAGATGCTTGGCTAACTCTGAAATTACGGCAGAAATGACAGCCACCTGCACCTCTGGAGAGCCAGTATCCTTCTCATGTATCTGATTTTTCTTAATAATTGCTTGCTTTTTCTTAGTTGCTAACATACCCATATATTAGCATAAATCTATTAAAATTACAACTCAAACCATGTCGCACAATATTTGATATAATAGAAATATATGGCATCTCTAAAACAGCTCAAAACTCAATTTCTGGAATATTTGGAGATCGAAAAGGGTTCTGCGCATAGAACAATCGAAAACTATGGGCACTATCTTGAGCGCTTTTTAAAGTTTGCGAGAAATAAAGGAGTGGAAAATGCAAGTGAAATTACTAACGACTTGGTGCGTGAATTCAGATTGTGGTTAAACAGACAACCCGCTTCAACCAAAGTGGCTAGGGGCAAACCCGTTTTAGCAGAAACTTTGTCCAAGAAAACTCAAAATTATTATTTGATCGCTCTACGAGTCTTTATCAAGTATTTAGGCAAGCGTGGAATAAAATCTATTTCAGCCGACCAAATAGAGTTGGCAAAAATCCCAGAACGCCCCATAGACCTCATTACTCCCCTTGAGCTCGCCCGCCTCCTTGACGCTCCGACCGGCAACGACCTAAAAAGTTTGCGGGACAAAGCTATCCTCGAGCTTTTTTTCTCCACTGGTCTGCGTGTATCCGAGCTTTGTTCCTTGCCCCGCGAAATCTC
>JBBUFT010000043.1:0-1217 GCA_038078035.1 Patescibacteria group bacterium | reverse complement strand
CTCTACGTGGTGCTTGCCCAGCATCGCCAGTCGCAATTTGGCGATGAGGCGTGGGCGGGATTGGGATGGATCACCACGACCAAGTCTCCCTACAAAGGACTTTTCGTGGAGCATCATGGTGACAGCAAGGAGTTTGTGGAGCGCGCAATTAAACAGAGCCTCACCGATATGCGCACCTACCGCTCGGAAAAGTTTGGCAAAATACATATGCAACTTACAGGCATCCGCTGTGACGGCACTCCCGTGTGCGCTCTGGTGACAGCCGTCTACAAGTCAGAGGGGTGGGACTGAGGTAAGCTAAAAGAGCTCTTCACAGAGCCCTTGATATATTTTTAATAATGATGTATAATCTTAAAAGATGCACTGCATCTCTTGATCTTTGAAAACCAAGGAGTGAATGATGATAGATAATCTTTTCCAGAGTGCTCAGGCGATCAAAAAGATATTGCCACAAGACAATAGAATCACTTTAGTAAGTGGTTGTTTCGATCTTATTCATGTGGGGCATATACATTTACTCGAATACGCCTCCTCACTTGAGGATCTATTGGTAGTTGCTGTGTTATCGGACGAATATGCTCGAAGGTATAAAGATGTACAGCGACCAATAATACCTCAACTGCAAAGGGCGGGAATGGTTGCAAGCTTACGATGTGTGGATTTTGTCTACGTATCGAATATAAGTCCCAATAGCTCTGAGACATTACAACTACTGGAGCCGGATAGTATTGTATTTGGTGAAGATCTAATTAATCCAGAAAAAATGGAACAGCGAATAAAAAATGTTTCAAGTGTCTTGTCAGATATCACGATTCGGTTTCTTCCCCGTTACACTGAGGAGGAGGTATCTACTAATCTCATCATCGATAAAATCAGAGGAGTAAGAACTTAGTTATACCTGATTTAGATCTTCTGCGCTTGACGGAGAAAAAGTGAATCCCGAAGGATATTAAAGCAGGTATTGTAAAATTTTACTTCACCTACTCTCACCTTTTTTTCTTGAAGTGCAAACAGTTCTACTGCTTCGGACAAAGAGATCCATTTTACGTAGACACCAATATCTACCTCGCTTTCAGTGAGGGTTGGTACGCTCTGAGAAATGACTTTTGCAGAATATCCATAACTGATGGAATGTTTGCAGTCCCTTGAGCGAAAATCCTCGGTTATACCAAGAGTATTTTGGATTTCAATTTCGCACCCGGTCTCTTCTTGACATT
>JBBUFT010000042.1:0-2659 GCA_038078035.1 Patescibacteria group bacterium | reverse complement strand
AAATAAAAAACAAGAAATAACTAGATATCAATCTCTGCTAGCTTAGCATTTGACTGTATGAAGGATTTTCGAGGTGGCACTTCGGAGCCCATAAGAATATCAAAAATTTTGTTGGCTTCTTCGGCATCATCGATGTTTACCTTTTTAAGCACGCGATGCATCGGATCCATTGTCGTCTCCCAGAGTTCTTCTGGATTCATTTCTCCAAGACCTTTGAAACGTTGAATGTGGATTTTATTTGATCTTGGTTTATTCTCCTCTTCCTCCTTCTCTTCGCTGGGGCCTTCAGTGGAGGCGGGTTCCTCCACAGCTTCTATCTCGCTCACTTCTGCCCCCTTTCCTACAATTTTCAATTTTTCATCGTCCGTATAAGCGTAAAAAATCTCTTTCCCTTTTTTTATTTTATAAAGCGGTGGCTGAGCAATATAAATGTATCCTGCATCGATGACTTGCCTGAAATATCTGTAAAAAAGAGTCAGGAGCAGGGTGCGAATATGAGAGCCGTCCACATCCGCGTCGGTCGCGATAATTATTTTGTGATAACGAATTTTCTCCAAATCAAAAGTGTCCCCGATCGAGGTACCAAGCGCAATAACGAGCGCTTTAACTTCTTTAGAAGCAAGCATTTTGTCTATCCGAGCGCGTTCAACATTTAAAATTTTGCCACGCAATGGAAGTATCGCTTGCGTCCTTCTGTCTCTGCCCTGCTTGGCGCTACCACCAGCTGAGTCTCCCTCTACTAAGAAGAGCTCTGATTCAGAGGCATTTTTTGTTTGGCAATCTGCCAATTTACCCGGGAGAGTCATGCCCTCGAGCGCGCCTTTGCGGAGTATTGAATCTTTCGCGGCTTTCGCGGCTTTGCGGGCTTTGAGCGCTAAAATAGACTTATTTATTATCGCTTTTGCATCGTCAGGATTTTCTTCCAGGAAACTGGCGAATGCTTCACCGAAAACCGTTGCCACGGCTCCCTGAGCCTCCATGCTCCCAAGCTTCGACTTGGTTTGTCCTTCAAATTGAATTTCACGAAGTTTGACAGAAATAGCTACTGTGAGCCCTTCCAGAACATCCTCTCCTGTAAATCCACCTTCAGATTCTTTCATCATTTCCCGTTTTTTGCAGTAAGTATTAAGAGTTCTCGTCAGCGCAGTTTTGAAGCCAGTCACATGTGTACCGCCTTCGGGGGTGTTGATGTTGTTGGCAAATGGGGTGATGCGATCGACTATATCGTCAACGTACTGAAGGGCAATCTCGACACCTACGCTATCTGATTCTTTGTCGACGTAAAAAATATTGTCCTGAATGGGCTTTTGTAATTTATTATAATATTTAATCAAAGAAATTAATCCGCCTTCAAAATAGAATGCTGTGGAAGGAAGTTCTAGCCCAAGCTCGCTGAAATAAAAAACGTCATCCTCATTCATTCCTTTTTTATCCTGTAGTTCCTTTGCATCTCTCGCGTCAATAATCAAAATTTTCAACCCTCTGACTAAATACGCCTGCTGGCGGATATGGTTCACTATTGTATGCCAATCAAATTTGATATCCTTGAAAATTTCTTCATCTGGTTCGAAGGTGATGATGGTGCCGTGGAGTTTTGATACACCATTTTTTTTAACCGCAGATTTTTTCTTTCCTTTGGAATATTCTTGTACATATCTGCCCCCATCTCTGTGTACTTCTGCCCTGCAGTAAATAGAGAGAGCGTTCACAACAGATGCGCCAACTCCATGGAGACCGCCTGAAACTTTGTATCCGCTGTTCTCCCCGCCGAATTTTCCTCCAGCGTGAAGAGTCGTCATAACTGTTTCAAGCGCAGAAACTTTTGTCTTCTTGTGCATATCCACGGGTATGCCTCGTCCATTGTCCGCTACGCGAATACGATTGTGAGGAAGAAGGACAATTTCAATATCATTACAGAAACCTCCCATAGCCTCATCGCGTGAATTATCAAAAATCTCCCACACTAAGTGATGAAGCCCTTCCGGGCCCGTGGTACCAATATACATGCCAGGACGCCTTCTCACGGGCTCCAGCCCCTCTAAAACCGAGATATCTGAAGCGTCGTAGTGGTGCCCATTGCTTACCTTTTTTTCCTTTTCTTTTGCCATTTCAATAAAAAATAAAACAGAAATAGGTGATTCCTGCTCCGTACATTATAGCAGATTTTACCTTACTTGCCAAGCAATGCCATTAGTCTTTTTGTCCTTAATTTTATTAGATATTTTGGTCATAATTTCGTTTATTTCTGCGTCTGTCAGGGTGCGATTGTAAGACTGAAAAACTAAACGAAAAGCGTAGGAAATTTGACCGTCTTTTTTGAATTCATCGAATAAATCAGGACCTTTAATTAAAAGTTCGCCGGCGTTTTCTTTTATAATTTTTTCTATTTCTGAACTTTTTACATCTACAGGAACCCAAACAGCCACATCGCGAGCAATAAAGGGATAGAGAGACCACATTTGAAATTTATTATTTTTCAAATTCATGTAAATTTTTTTCTATTATCTTATCTCCTTCATTGTACCCTATATGTATTTCTTCACTATTCTTTCTAAAAATAGTTCCAATCTCAAAAATTTTAACCCCGCCTTCCTGGCCGGGGCGAGTTTCATTTAATCCAAGTAGTGGAGCATTTAATTTGTTCAATTTCAAACTCTCC
>JBBUFT010000041.1:0-1005 GCA_038078035.1 Patescibacteria group bacterium | reverse complement strand
AAAGGGTTAAATGACACGATGATGATTATTGCTGACGATTATGGCAGTGCGCTTGATATCGCCGGTATAAAAGGCGGAAAATATGCTGAACTGACAAAGGATACCACAGAGATTATTCTTGAATGTGCTAATTTTGATCCAGTCTCTGTGCGCAAAACTGCGCAAGCCCTGAATATTTTTACTGATGCGCGCAAGCGATTTGAAAATGATTTATCTCCTGAATTAGCTCCGTATGGTTTACGGGAACTCTCGGCTCTCATTTTAGAAATGTGCCCAGATGCCATCTTTGAAGATATCGTGGATGTTTATCCCAAAAAGCAGGAAGAGAGGAAACTTTCTTTTTCATCAAAGAAAATTTCTAGAATTTTGGGTCTAGACGTTTCTGTGAAAGAAATTGAAGATATTTTAAAGAGATATAATTTTCAATACACAGGGAGTGATGGCAAATTCGAAATGATTGTTCCTCCAATGCGGCTCGATTTGGCAATTGAAGAAGATATGGCGGAAGAGATCGGCAGAATTTTGGGTTATGACAAAGTGAAAGGTAATATACCCAAGATAGACCTGCCCGAATTACCTTCGGGCAAGGCAGGTTTTAAGCCCAAAGTAAATGAAACTTATGCGAAAATTTCTTGGGCACGAAACAAGTTACTAAATGAGGGTTATTCGGAGGTGATGACTTATGTTTTCCAAGACAAGGGAGAAGTGGAAGTGATGCAAAGCGCTTCGGATAAGAAGTTTTTGAGGACAAATTTAACTGATGGGTTAGAGGAGAGTTTGAAATTGAACAAATTAAATGCTCCACTACTTGGATTAGATGAAATTAAAATTTTTGAGATTGGAACTATATTTGAAAAGGATAAAGAAGAAATACATGTTGCATATAATGAAAAAGAAAAGATTATAGAAATGAGTTTGGAAGAATTTTTCTCAAAGAATTCTTCTGCAGAAGAGCACGGATATTTTTCTGCTGAAAAATTCCTCGTGCTCGCGCCGTCGCGCTCC
>JBBUFT010000040.1:0-3227 GCA_038078035.1 Patescibacteria group bacterium | reverse complement strand
CCAGAACCACCTGTCCTTTCATCCATAGGGCAATTTTTTTGCGCGAACGCTCCCAGAGATCCACGACATAATCATCGTATTTAATCGGAGTAACCAAGCGGAGGAAATTTTCTATTCCCTTTTCTTGAATTGAAAGATAGAAAGAAATGAGAACAATCAGAACAAGATTGAATATACCTCCGAAAGCGACAGAAAGCGTGGTGAAAAATCCGCCAGAGAGATTGGTAATGAAAGCTTTTGAAATGGACAATAAATTGCCAAGTGAAAAATTCGAAGAAAGGCTATTTACTATATCTTTGGCTCCGGAGAAGGCTTCATTTTGGAAATAATTTAAGAATGAAACACCGGGAATGTAATTCGAAATAAAATTAGAAAAATTATAAACTTCAGTGATTAGAAGCGGGGCAAAAAGATAAAACATCCCCGCAAGAAAAAGAAGTGAGCAGGCATACAAAATTACAATTCCAAAAACTCTTTGTATTCCTATTTTCTTGAAGTGCGGCACTGCAGACTCTACAAAAGAAGCAAGCACGATAGAGGTCAGAACAACTAAAACTAAATCTCGCAAAAACCACAGCAGAAAGACGCACAGGGCAACCAAAACCGTCCGGATCATCGTGCCAGTGGAAATGGAAATATGAGTAGCGCCATCCTTTTCAAGCATAGAAACATAATAGCATAAAAATACAAAAGCGGTTATTTCTTTTTCTTGAGCAGAAGAACGCTCCAACTTACAGCCCAATAACCTTCTGATGTGCTAAATCCTGGGCGAAGATTATCATACTTCCATTGTGCGGTAGGAAAGACAGAAGTTCCCCTACCTTCTCTTTTTGAGCCCATAAACAAGTAAAGACCACCATCTTTTATTTCCCCTGGGATTTGATCTGGATTTCCAGCTACTAATGCGTCTCGATACTCCTGATCTGGGAATTCATATTCTCCTCCATATTTTTCTATGATGTAAGCGACCACGTCAGGTACTTTTTTAACCCCAACAAACTGATAAAGCTCCTCACCCCTTTGTGTTTTTAGAATTTTTATTTCTCTTTTTTCCTTTTGTTCAATTGGGGCTACCCCCATCCCTGACCCCGGCTGCGAACCTATTCCTGTTCCCATAAATTTCTTATATAATTTATTAATAATTCGACTCACACATTATTCTATTTTGACACCCTTTCGACCTTTTTGAAAGTTTTACAAAGGCTTGCCAATCTCTTAAGTTTATTTAGAGATATTGTAATAATTTTGAACGAATTATGCAAATGTTAGTAAACTATCTAAAATCTTCTCTCTTTAAACCCTCGAGTTTCTTGAAAAAAACTCCAGAGATTATACGACTAGCATTGAAAATAGCACTACTTGCCTCTGGATAACTATTTTGGAAAAGTTCCCATTTGTTGAATCCCCGTTTGCTAGAAGGCATATTTTTTTCAGTAAAAACATCCATGCCAACCCCTTCTGGTAAAAGAGCTTCCATTTTATTTTTTGCATCAAGAACAAAACTGCGCAACCACTCAATTTTTTGGGGGTCACCTGTAAATGGACGAACCCATGTCCTGATAGCTATTGGTGTGCCATCGGTTAATTGGTGGACAAGCGGAATAATAATAACAAGTGGGGGCATATATGATTGCAATTCGACAAGTAGATCGCTTATCTCTTTCTCTTCTGGGGTTCTTATGTATTCAGTGCTAGGCTTTTGAGGTCCCGGGGTTTGTTCTCCTGACATATAAAGACATTATAGTAATTTTAAGAAAAGCAAGCAATGAGAGCAGTTTATTTAAAATTTTAGTATTTTTGAAAATTCAGTTTTATCCTTAAATGGTCCAATCAGGGCGAGGTTAAGCTTTTTGTTTCTAAAAATTTCTTTGGCTAATTCTTGGATCTGACCTGCTGTAACTTTACGAATCTCTTTGGCTTTTTCTTCGGCACTTTTCATTTTCTTTTTCAAAAGTTCTTGCCCGCCGTAGAAATTCGCAATGTCATCGGAAGACTCAAGCGAGAGTTTCATGTTCCCTATTAAGCATTCTTTTACTTTATCTAACTCTTCAGGATCTATTTTGAAATTTTTTAATTTTCTACATTCTTCGAGCACCGCATAAATTACTTCTTCTATTCTTTTATTGTCTACTCCAGCAGAAATTTGAAACACTCCATGGTCAGTATAGGCATCGTTGTAAGCACGGACGTAATATCCGACCCCCATTTCCTCACGAAGCTTTACGAAAAGTCTCGAGCTCATCCCCCCGCCCAAGACTCCGCCCAAGACAGAAAGAATTGCGTTCTTTTTATTAAATAAATTTAAACTACGCACACCTAAGACAAAGTGTGTTTGATCCGTCTTTTTAAAATTAACCAGAACCTGCGGTCTCTTTTGTTTCTCTTTCACGCTCGTTTTATGACCTTTCTTGCCACGCTTTACTTTACTAAAAATTTTATTTACTTCACTTAAAACTTGTCCTTTTGTTACAGCTCCAACTACTATTAAAACTGTGACTTCCGGCAGATAGTGCTCTGTTTTGTATTTTACAAAATCATCTCGTTTCATGTTTAAAATATTTTTTTTCTCGCCGGCAATGTTCCACCCGGCTGGTTGATTGCCATAGAGCAGTTTCATAAACAAATCCTGCACATGCCTCTGGGGCATGTCTTCATACATATTTATTTCTTCGATAATTACTCCCTTTTCTTTTTGTATTTCTGTATCGGGGAAAGTCGAATTTAAATATATGTCTGAGATAATATCAAGGATTCTCTTGAAATGTCTCGCGTCAGATTTGGCATAATAACCTGTATATTCTTGCGCTGTAAAGGCGTTATACTGACTCCCAAGAGCATCTAATTCCTTTGAAATATCGACTGCTTTTGGTCTTTTGGTTGTCCCTTTAAAACACATGTGCTCCAGAAAATGTGAGACACCGTTCACCTTTTTGGTTTCATATTTTGATCCCGCTTCCACTAAGACCAGAACCGTCACCGTAGGGTTGTCTTTCATCGGTACTGTTACAACCCTCAAGCCGTTTTTAAGAACTTTTTTTGAGAATCGCATTAGATTTTCTCTTTTATGTAATTCACTAAGCCCTCAACTTTTATTCTCTCTTGGTCCCCGGTATCTCGGTCGCGGACTGTTACAGTATCATCAGTTAGGGTATTGAAGTCTACCACAATACAAAAAGGTGTACCGATTTCGTCTTGGCGGCGGTAACGTTTGCCAATGTTGCCATTGT
>JBBUFT010000039.1:2766-4602 GCA_038078035.1 Patescibacteria group bacterium | reverse complement strand
ATAATGACAAAAAGCTTTTTTGTGATAATACCTTATACTCACACAGTTTTAAAATCAGATTCCGGGATTTTGGGCGGAGTATTAAAAATATTTAACAGAAAAAACAAAGAGGAGGTGAAGATAGAGAAACAAGAAGACTTTGAGGAAAAGAGGTCCCAGCTAGAAGAGAGGGTTGGTGTGATTAAACAGGGGCTAAACCGCTGCGGCATAAAGTCTGCCGAGCTAGGTACAGAAGAAATTGTGGAAGTGTTCTATAAAGTTTTTAACCCGGGAGAAGTAGAAGGGAAAATTAAATTAGAATAAATATTATGGGAATTTTTGATAAATTATTAAATAGAAAGAAAGACAGCTCGGCTTTGAGTAATGCAAACGCCTCACTGCTAGCCGTGCTTCCAGAAGAGATATATGAAGCGGCTAAGCTTGAGCTCCAAGACATCATCGCGCCGTCAGCGCTAAAGATTGAATCGAAGTCAATAAACTTAGGCGATAAAATTGCCCGTACCTTTTTTATAATATCTTATCCAAGATTTTTGACTGACAATTGGTTCTCTCCAATAATAAATTTAGATAAGGTCTTTGATATTTCAATTTTCATCCATCCGATAGACACATCGCTGATGTTGCGACAATTCCAGAAAAAAGTCGCTGAAGTGCAGAGCCAAATAAATGTGCGCGAGTCGAAGGGTATGGTGCGCGACCCGATGCTGGATACCGCTTATCAGGATCTAGAAGGACTTCGTGATAATTTGATACAGGCGCAGGAGAAAATGTTCGACGTGGGTATTTACATTACAATTTATGCAGACAATGATTTGGAACTTTTCAAAATTGAAAATGAGATAAAATCAATCCTAGAATCAAGGTTGATTTATATTAAGCCCGCGCTCTTCCAGCAAGAAGAAGGTTTTAAAAGTGTCATCCCGACAAATACTGATCTGTTAAATATCCATCAAAAATTAAATTCGGAGCCACTTTCAAGTATCTTCCCTTTTATTTCTTTCGATCTAACCTCCGACAGGGGCATTCTGTATGGCATTAATAGACATAATTCAAGCCTGGTGATTTTTGATCGCTTTTCACTAGAGAATTACAATTCGGTTACTTTCGCCAAATCCGGTTCGGGAAAATCTTATGCAACAAAGCTAGAAATTCTAAGATCTCTAATGTTTGATATTGAGGTTATGGTGATAGATCCAGAACGCGAATATGAGTTCCTGGCTGAAGCGGTTGGCGGACGATATTTTAACATTTCTCTCTCAAGCGACCATCACATGAACCCCTTTGATCTGCCAATGCCAAGAGAAGATGAAACAGCTGAAGATGTCCTGCGAAGCAATATCATTAATTTGGTGGGACTTTTCCGATTAATGTTGGGGGGGCTGACACCAGAAGAAGATTCAATGGTTGACCGAGCCATTTCAGAAACTTACGCGATAAAAGATATCACTCCGGAAGCAGATTTTTCAAATATTGAACCTCCGCTTCTTTCAGACTTTGAAATGGTCTTAGGTGGAATGGACGGCAGTGATTCACTGGTAGCCCGCTTGGCAAAATACACCAAGGGCTCTTGGGCAACATTCTTGAACAGACCTTCTAATGTAGACATTGATAAAAAATTCGTTGTATTTTCTATCCGCGACATGGAAGATGAATTAAAGCCCGTGGCAATGTATATCGTCATGCATTATATTTGGAACTCAATCCGCAAAAATTTAAAAAAGCGTCTACTCGTCGTGGATGAGGCGTGGTGGATGATGAAGTCCGAAGATACCGCATCATTCCTCTATTCTATCGCCAAGCGGGGCAGAAAATATTATCTTGGACTCGCGACTATTA
>JBBUFT010000039.1:0-2756 GCA_038078035.1 Patescibacteria group bacterium | reverse complement strand
CAGACTTCATGAAATCTTCATATGGCGTGCCGATAATTACCAACTCTTCAATTCAGCTTCTCTTAAAACAATCGCCCACTACGATGGACATCTTGCAGCAAACTTTTAATCTTACGGATGAAGAAAAATACCTGCTTCTGGAGTCCGGAGTGGGAGAGGGAATATTTTTCGCAGGGCTAAAGCACGTTGCTATAAAA
The DNA here is from genome assembly GCA_038078035.1 of Patescibacteria group bacterium. Lineage (GTDB taxonomy): Bacteria > Patescibacteriota > Minisyncoccia > Phycocordibacterales > UBA9973 > UBA9973. The sequence goes on along the minus strand of JBBUFT010000039.1, from coordinate 2,559 downwards.
ATTATTTCTTCTTACACAGAAGATCAGATTATTACCTCCGATCCTTCGCAGATATTATCAAACAGGAAAGCCAAAGAAGAGCATGAAGCTTTAGAGCTGGCCGGAGATAAGTTATAGGGTAAGGATAAGTGGTATAATTATATTATGAGATTGAAAATTTTATTATTAAATTTAATAGCTATGCTTGCAGTAATGACAATGGTTTCTGTGTCGGGGGTAAATGCCGCTTCGCCCAGTAGTATTTTAGTTGACATGATACCTTCTAACCCAGCCCCATCTGAGAACGTAAGTATTACTTTAAACAGTTATGCTAATAACCTTGATAGTGTTTTAATAACCTGGTCCATCGATGGCAGGAACGTTTCATCTGGAATTGGTAAAAAGTCATTCTCCTTAACAGCCCCGACCGCTGGTTTTGAAAGTATTGTTACCGCTATTATTTCCCTACCAGAAGGTAGTATAGAGAAAAGAATGACGATAAAACCGAATTTGATGGTGTTGCTCTGGCAAGCGAATGATTCTTATGTCCCGCCTTTTTATAAAGGCAAGGCGTTACCAGCAGTGGGTAGTGAAATAAAGGTGGTAGCAATGCCGGAGATAAAAACCAGCTCTGGTGGAATGGTTAATCCTAAAAATATGACCTATTCTTGGAAAGAAAATGACACTAATAATACAGAGGGCTCGGGTTATGGAAAAAATTTTTTTGTTTATGTTAATGATTATTTAGAAAATTCAAGTAACATAAGGGTAACGGTATCGACTATAGACCAAGCATACTCATCTGAAGCAAGCATAAACGTGGGAACTGTGGAACCGAGAATATTGTTTTACAAATATGACAATGGTCTTGGAACCATTTGGGAAAAAACACTTACCGACTTCCATAGAATACAAGATACAGAAATAGTGGAAGCAACACCCTACTTTATTTCACCGAAAGATATAAGAAACCCGACATTGGCATGGAGCTGGTTCATTAATGACACACAGATAGATGCCCGAGGCGCTAGAAAGAATTTGATGCCTCTGCGGGCAGAGAGTGGAACTTCGGGGACATCGCGATTGCGGCTTCGAATTGAAAACTTATACAAAATTTTCCAAACAACAGATGGAGAGATAGATTTAGAATTTTAGAATGAAAAAAACTTTTTTATACATCTTAATAATTTTTCTACTAATCGGATTTTTTAGCCCGAACTTGAAGGTAGGCGCCACAGACCCTAAGGGAGCTTGTACTTTGGGCAACCAAAAATTCCCTGATCTTACCCAGAAAGAATGCACAGACAAAGGTCCCACCGCAAATTGGATTGGTTATTACTACCCCCTGGCTCCATTGCCCGGCTTGGGGAATAGACCAGATAAAGGAATTGATACTACAGAAACAGATAGTACTGGGGAAAAAAGCGTTGCCTTGGGCGCATATTTAAACACAATGATAAAAATAATCATTGGTATTGCCGCAATTCTCTCCGTAGTTATGATCGTGATTGGGGGAATTGAATATATGACCTCCGAATTAGTATCCAGCAAAGAAGCCGGGAAAGAAACAATAAAGAACGCGCTCTTCGGACTCCTGGTAGCTCTCGGCGCTTATGCTCTTTTAAATACTATAAATCCGGATTTGCTGAATACGGACATAGCAATATCAGGCGTAACTGTTAAAGTAGATCTCTCAGATCTTGGTGGTGAAGCTTCTGCGCCATTCGTACCAATAAGCAAAACAGCGTTAGCAGCCCTAGGCATAGATTGTCCTGAAAGCGGAGGAAAGGGCGCCACAGAAAGAATTGGCCGATCATTTATGGGAAAAGTAGTTTACAGCCAAGACCCCGCAAGAAGAAATAAAATTAGTGGATCAAAAGTAACCTTGGACTGTTCCGCTTTTGTCGCTCAGGTGTATCGTTGCGCTGGCTTAGGCTATCCTGGCGGTACTTCTGCTGAAATGTTTGGTAGCGCTAGCCGTACTCGCGCGACGACTGACCCACTTTTTGACTTTACAAAATTGAACCCGGGCGACATAGTGGGATGGAAGGCAACCCCTCCTTCTCCTCCAGGGGAAAGAAATGGTCATGTAATGATTTATTTAGGTAATGGGCAAATATTGGATGTAGCTAACCCGCCTGGTGATGCTCGAGTAGCCCCCTTGAGTGCTTATCAAAGCAGAATAACTTTTGTTAAATGGTCTCCATAATTTTATGTCAAAAAGAAATTTCGTACTTTTAATAATAATTTTAATTCTTGGAACAATTGCGTTTTTTGTATTTTTATATTCCCGTCCGGAAACATCTCCGGGAGAAGAAAGTGAAGGTACTAATTTTATTGCAAGGTTTAACCCGTTTAGTAGTAAAAAACCAGCACCGGAAAACACAGGGTCCCCAGAGAACACTTCTGAACTCGCGCCAGATACTGGGGAGAAAGTGTCTGAAGAAAAATTGAAAAAAGTTTCCGGTATGAAAATCGCCGGGTTTGGAGTATTTACGAAAGAAAGACTGAAAGAAATTCCTATTTTGGTACCAGCATTGCCTGAATCAACTGAAACTCCAGTTCCTCCAGCTCCAGCGG
>JBBUFT010000038.1:2436-5251 GCA_038078035.1 Patescibacteria group bacterium | reverse complement strand
TGCGCGATCGACCGGACTTGAACCGGCAACCTCTTCCGTGACAGGGAAGCGCTCTAACCAGTTGAGCTACGACCGCAGTCTTCCCATTATACATAAAATTGTGTAATTTCAAAGCCTACTTTTTGTGTCGGCGGGTAGAATCGAACTACCGACCTTGGGCTTATGAGTCCCACGCTCTAACCGACTGAGCTACGCCGACATAGTGTGAGAATAGCATATTCTATATCGTTTTCAAATTTTTGTTTGCAAAAAATAACTTTTTATTATAGAGTGTAAAATGCACAGCGGGATAGAGAAGAGGCATCTCGCAAGGCTCATAACCTTGAGACGGCCGTTCGATTCGGCCTCCCGCAACAATTCTGTTGTTTCTGTTTTAAGACACTAAATATACCCGTACTGGCGGAAAATCCTTTCATAAAGAGCAATCACTCTTTTTGCTTCATGCTGTGAAAGATTAAATGACAAACCCTCATGCGCTATTCTATTCCTGACAGTATGCACCTCCCAGGCTGTAGTAAGATTGCGGAAATCCTCCTGGTTGGCAGATTTCAATTTTTCGCCCAAATTTTCACCCTTAAATCCAAGTTCTGTCATCAAGCTCTCGAGTATAGCGTCTGCTTCGATAACAGCCAATTTCCAGTCGCTTGAACTTTCGGAGAAGAGATAGACAAGTGTTTTGTTCCACCTTTCATTTTTAGATACATCCATCCCTTCTTGCAATTGAGTCTCTCTTTCTGCCTGATGATGGGCATATTCTCTAATCTCCTGCTCGAGGTGCGCGTGCTCTTTCTTCCTGATTTCGAACATTCGAACAACGCAATAAGTGATAATTGTAAAAAAAAATGCAGTCAGTAAAAAGAGAATAGAGCGAAAAAGAGAAATTGTTTTGGGATTAAAAACTTTATCAAACAATTGAACAGAAAGTGAAGAGCCTTCGTTAAACAAATAATCTGGATTTAGAAATTGAGATTTAAGAAAAGAAGACCCGGAGATAAAAACGAGTATAATGATAACCAGAATAATCAATTCGACTGAAAAATCTTTCATAGCAATTTTTGTAAAGTAACGTAATTATATCATGGAAAAATCATTAATTGTTGCTCTGAATCATTTCTAATTTTCCGCCAACTTCGAAGAGAAAATCTTCTCTGCCATGCGGCGCCATAAATTGGATACCTAGTGGAACTTTTTTCCCCCCCACTTCCATAAAACCCGACGGAAGAGAAATAGCCGGAATACCGACAATGTTTGCCGTAACTGTAAAAATATCAGCCAAATAGACAGAAAGGGGGTCGCTTTTCTCCCCAATTTTCCAAGCTGGTATCGGAGAAGTCGGCGTTAATATTAAATCAATTTCAGAAAATAATTCTTTAAACTCTTTTCTTAAAGCATCGCGAGCTCTCTGCGCCTTGCCATAATAGGCGTCATAATAACCAGCGGAGAGGACAAAGGTTCCAAGCAGAATTCTTCTTCTTGCTTCTTTGCCAAAACCCTGCCCTTTTGTCAATAAATAATCTTCAAGTAAATTCTTGCCATCTTTATGCAGACCATACCTCACTCCATCGAAACGGGATAAATTGGAAGACACTTCAGCAAAGTTGATAATGTAATATAGGGCAATACAATTTGGAAGACTGATGTCCTTAATTTTGTAGCCCAAACTCTCAAAACTTTTTACCATCTTTTGGAAATTTTCTTTGACATGAGGTTCAATCCCTTCTTGATTGATTAAATTCCACGGCACGCCAATGATCAATTTCTTTTTATTAGATAATTCTGATTTCGCCTTATAGTCAACACTAGTGCTGTCTAAAACATCATGTCCGGAAACAGCATTAAAAATTATTTCGGCATCTTCTGTATTTTTAGCAATCTGACCCACGCAATCAAAAGATGAAGCAGCCGCTATTAGGCCATATCTCGAGACTTTACCATAAGTGGGTTTAAACCCAACAACTCCGCAAAAAGCGGAAGGTAGGCGAACCGACCCTCCCGTGTCTGAACCCAGGGCGCCGAGCGCCATATCGCACGCCACAGCGACAGTCGAGCCGCCCGAAGTCCCGCCAGCCACCCGCGAGAGATCATATGGATTTCGCGTTACTCCAAAGGCTGAATTTTCAGTTGAAGATCCAAGGGCAAATTCATCCATATTCGTCCTGCCTAAAAATACTGCGCCCTGTTCTCTGAGCTTAGCAATTACCGTAGCATCATATGAAGCTACATAATTTTCTAGAATTTTTGATGCAGAGGAAACTTTTTTATTCTTTACCAGAATGACATCTTTGATAGCCAAAGGAATACCAAGAAGCGGAGCAGACTCCCCCTTGGCGATCTTTTCATCAGCAACTTTTGCCTGCGCCAACACATCATCATAGATTTCGAGATATGCATTTAGTTCTTTATTTTTCTTTTTTATTTCACCTAGATATGCCTGCGCCAAATCTACTGCTGAAAATTCTTTCGCGTCTAAAGCCTTTCTTGCTTTTGTTATTGTAAGATTTTTTAAATCTATAGTCATAGAATCTTTTTTACTTTCAAGAATCCGTCTTTGGAATCTGGGAATTGTCCTGTTATTAACTCTTTTGAAAATTCTCGCGCCTCTTCTTTATCTTCTCGCCAAACATTATAGGTTTTAAATTCAGGTTTGGTGTCTTCCCCGCCTGCACCAGCTATGCTGGAAACATTGCGGGCAGGGGTCTTCATTTTTTCAACCTGCTTGACATACTCCAAAATGCTGTCCATATCAGACAGCAATTCGCTTTTTTCTTCTTCTGTAAGCTCGATCCTGGCAAGTTTTGCAAGGTTTTCTACATCC
>JBBUFT010000038.1:0-2336 GCA_038078035.1 Patescibacteria group bacterium | reverse complement strand
TATTTTGAGAAATTTTACGGAGCGCGTTTGAAAGCCCTTCTGGATATCGTGTAAGCAATGCTCCGGAAGCATCTGCCAGAAATTCACGTTTGCGGGAGATAGCCAGCTGGATAAGCAAGGCAAAAATTGGCGCTAAAATTGAAAGGATTATTCCGATAAGCAAGAGTATGCCTTGTGCCTTATTGTCACTGTCTCTGCTTCGGCCAAAGAACAAATTACGCCTGAACACATCCGCAAGAATGGAAATAAACCCCACCAGCACCACCACAACGGTTGAAAGTAACATGTCGCGATTGCCGATATGGGAGAGTTCGTGCGCTATTACACCTTCCAGTTCATTCTTCTCTAAAATTTCAAGAAGCCCAGTTGTTACGCAGACGACGGCATGCTCTTTGTTCCGTCCAGTAGCAAAAGCGTTCGGCGCAGAATCTTCCACCACATACACTTTTGGCATGGGAAGTCCTGCGGTAATGGAAAGATTCTCAACACTGGTGTATAAATCAAAATATTCTTCCCTCTTTGCCAGCTTAGCCCCCGCGAGTGTTAAAACAATTTTGTCCGAAAACCAATAAGAAAAAACATTCATCAAAATGCTAAAGGCAACAAAAAAATAAAGAATGTCTGGATTGCCGTAATAAAAACTAAAGTACCAGCCAATCCCAATAACAACGACAAAGAACATGGTCAAGAGCAGCCATGTTTTAGTGATATTTTGACTTTGGTGGGTATATAGAGTAGCCATTTAAAACTTCACTTCAACGGGGTTCTGCGCCGCATCGTTGTCTGCAAGATCGAAAAATTCTATTTTTGAAAAACGAAAAATTCCGGCAAGAATGTTAGAAGGAAAAGATTCGATTTTCGTGTTCAAGTCGCGGACATTGGCGTTGTAGAATCTGCGCGCCGCTTGAATTTTATTTTCGGTGTCAGAAAGCTCTCGCTGAAGCTCAAGAAAATTCGTGTTCGCTTTCAAGTCTGGATAGGCTTCAGAAATAGCAAAGAGAGATTTCAGCGCCCCGGAGAGCATATTCTCCGCTTGCGCATGCTCCTTAGTGGGACCAGATGCTCCCATAGCCATAGACCTCGCTTTAGTAACACTTTCAAAAGCGCTTGACTCATGAGTGGCATAACCCTTCACGGTATTCACTAAGTTTGGAATCAGGTCATATCGGCGCTTTAACTGCACCTCAATATCCGCCCAAGCCTCCTGCGCCCTATTTTTAAGAGAGACAAAACCATTATAAATATAAATCGCCCACAAAACTAAAACCCCTAAAACAATTAAAATGTATTTCATGATTCTATTGTATCACCTCTTTTGCCATTCTTCCACTAGAACCAAAAGCGGAGATGCTAAAAAGATTGATGAATATGTCCCGAAAAACATCCCGGTAATAAGCATTAAGGCAAAGTATTTCGTAGAAACAGGACCAAAGACGAAAAGCGCAAGAAGCACCAAAATAACAGTCAGCGATGTGCATATAGACCGGACAAATGATTGTTCGAGGCTCCCGCCCACTATTTCACTAAAATTAGATTTGGCCACATTTGTTTGGTTGTTTAGATTTTCTCGAATTCTGTCAAAAATGACGATTGTGTCTGAAACAGAAAGACCAAGTATGGTGAGAATAGCAACCACGAAAAGGGTGTCCACTTCTGCGCCATAAAAATGTGAAAGAAAAGTAAAAATACCAATGGGAATAATAACATCATGCAGTAATGTAACAATCGCAATAAACCCATATCGCCAAGATGAAACTGGGCGGGAGACTTTCCTAAAGGCAAAAGCGATGAAGCAAATTATCGCAAGTGAAACTAGGATAATGGCAATAACGGCTTTCCTTGTTAATTCCTTTCCCACTGAGGGTCCGATGGAATTAAAACTCGTCTCCGTTAACTCATTATTCCCTCCAAGCGAAAGTGTTTTTAAAAGCAGAGCGTGTTCAGCGTCACTTAAATCACGAGATTTTAAAATATAGCCCATATCCCCCGTCGGCTGAACAAGGATAGAACCCAGTTCTAGGGATTGAAGCGCGGCATCTAGATCAGCCTGTGCTGGACGCTCGGTAGCATAAACAACTTCCGTCAAAGCTCCGCCCTTGAAATCAATGCCAACGTTTAATCCGAAGATAAAAAGTGAAAGCAAAGAAAGGATAACTAAGGAAACCGACAAGCTGATAAATATTTTTTTGTGTTTAATGATAAACATGGTTTTGAAATAAATTTTCTATTTTTATTATTTTGATATGCCGCTAGAAAATAAAAATCTAGCAACCCTCCCATCTCCCACAAAATTAAATAATGAAAGAAAAATTCTAGTAACCGTAATGGCGCTGAAC
>JBBUFT010000037.1:0-4128 GCA_038078035.1 Patescibacteria group bacterium | reverse complement strand
TTTTGAATGGGATTTCTTACCCATTTCGGAGAAGGATGAAAATTCTAAAAATGACAAAATTCAGGAAATTTTGAATAGAAACTTAAATGAATTTGCTCCTGGACTTGAAGATGATAACTTTGTGTCCTCTCTAATAGAGGCAATATTAAAAAATCATAAAGTTATCGACGAAATAATAGAGAAAGCTGCGCCAGATTGGCCGATAGACAAAATATCTGTCGTGGATAGGAATATTTTGAGGATCGGCTTAACGGAACTTCTTTTTAGTGATAGAGCGCAAGTGCCTCCGAAGGTGGCAATTAATGAAGCCATTGAATTGGCAAAAACGTTTGGCGGAGAGAACTCCGGCAAGTTTATCAATGGCGTACTGGGCGCGGTTTACAAGGAAATAGGCGAACCCGGCAAAGAACAAATAAGCAAAAGAAAAGATTCTATGGCAGAGAAGAAACCGCTGGATATTACTAAATTACCAGTTGAGAGCTTGGGTGGCGCATTGGTTTATACCACCGAGGGAGATGATGTTTTGTTCGCTTTAGTGCACGATGTTTTCGGCTACTGGACTCTTTCGAAAGGAAAAGTTGAAGCCGGTGAGAATATAGAGGAAGGTACAAAAAGAGAGATAAAAGAAGAAATTGGACTTGATATAACGATAGAAGAAAAACTTGGAGAGAATGAATACGTAGCGACACATCCAGAAAGAGGAAAAAGCTTGAAGAAAGTCGTGTATTTTTTGGCAAAAAGCGAGCATAAAGAGTTGATGCTCGAGAAGTCTGGGGGTTTGGATGGAGCCAAGTGGTTCCACTTGCGAGAATTACCTGAGCTTCGTATTTATAATGATATTATTCCGCTCATTAGCAAGGCGGTTGAAAAATTGAGTAGCAAAAAGTAAGGAAAGAGCTGATAATTTTATAAGATAAAAGGTAAAAATATGATTAATTTTTCAGATTTTGAGAAAAAAACAAAAATAGTTTTTAAAAATAAGGAATTGCTCCGACAGGCTTTTACGCACCGTTCTTATATAAATGAAAATCCAGCAACCTCCCTTTCTCATAACGAGAGGTTGGAGTTCTTGGGTGATGCGGTGCTTGAACTGGTCGTTACAGATTTTCTTTATAAAAAATATCCGGGCTATACAGAAGGAGAATTAACTGCGGTGCGTTCTTCGCTGGTTAATGCCGTGATTATCTCTGAAACGGCTCTTAATATCGGGATGAATGATTATTTGCTTTTATCTAAGGGTGAGGCGAAGGATAATGGCAAGGCGAGGCAATACATCTTGGCGAATACTTATGAAGCATACATCGGAGCTCTATATTTAGACCAAGGTTACGATGCGGTAGATAAATTTGTGCGCCAAACACTTTTGCCCAGAACGACCGAGATAGTGAATAAAAAGCTCTGGCGAGACGCAAAGTCCCTTGTGCAAGAAAAAGCGCAAGAAAACGTATCCGTTACGCCTGCTTATAAAGTCTTAAGCGAGTCTGGACCTGACCATGATAAGCATTTTACTGTCGGTATTTATTTCGGACCCAATTTGATTGCTGAAGGCAAGGGCAAATCAAAACAAGAAGCGGAACAAAAGGCCGCGGAATCTGCATTAAAGGTGAAAAATTGGATGGATTAGGGTATACTTTCCACCATGCGACTTAAAACCCTCGAAATAAACGGCTTTAAATCTTTCCATCAGAAAAGTCTTTTGGAATTTAACAATTCTATAGTCGCTATTGTGGGGCCGAATGGCTCCGGAAAATCGAATGTGGTGGAAGCCATACGTTACGTTTTGGGCGAGCAATCGATGAAGTCGATGCGGGGCAAAACGGGCTCGGATTTAATTTTTAAAGGATCAAAAAATTTGCCAAAAGGAAACCATGCGATAGTCAAAATTTATTTTAATAATTCTGACAAAGTTTTCAAACTTTCAAACAGTGAAGGAGAAAATATAAACTTAAATTACGATACCATCAGTATTTCTCGCGAAGTTTTTCCTGATGGACTCAATAAATATAGTTTAAATGGGGGAGAGGTCAGACTGAAAGACATTCACAATCTCCTGGCTTCAGTTAATATCGGCTCTTCCGGGCATCACATCATTTCGCAAGGCGAGGCAGATAGGATTTTGAATGCAAACATGAAAGAAAGACGCGAGATGGTAGAAGACGCATTGGGGTTTAAAATTTATCAATACAAGATAAAGGAATCTGAAAGGAAGCTTGAGCGAACGGAAGAAAATATGAAAGAGGTGACAATGCTCCGCAGAGAAAATGCTCCGCATCTTAATTTTCTTAAAAAACAAATGGAGAAATTTGAGAAAGCCAAGGAAATAGAGGCAGAGCTTGCGGGGCTTTACCGTGAATATTTGAAGAAAGAAAGTGTTTATCTGGAGGAAGAAAAGTCCAATTTAACAAAAGAGAAAAATAAAATTTCTACTCTACTTGCCGATGTTGCCAAGAAAATTTCTAGCACTGAAGATGAAAATTCTGCGAAGGGAAATCGAAAAATAGAAGAGCTTCACAATGTTGAGAAAAAAGTCAACGAGATTCGCGCGCTCCAGAATGAAATGGAGAGGAAACTGGGAAGGATTGAGGGGGCGCTGGAATCAAAGGAAAATAAAGTGAAACTTTCTGGGCGGTGTCCGCTTTGTGGAAATGAAATAAAAGAAATGCACCCGGAACAAATAGAGAAGCGACAGAATGAAGAAAAAGAATTAAAAGAATTAAAAAACTCGCAAGCCGAAATTCTGGCTGGAATGAAGGATTTAGAAGCGGAAGAGAAGAAAGGGGCAGAGTCTATAGAGGCCTTGAAGCAAGCGATAAATAAGGAGATGGAAGCCCTGCGTGATCTTGAGCGGGAAAAATTTACCTGGAAAGTGAAGCATCAAGAACTGACTTCCCAGCTCCAACTTTCAAGCATCAAGGAAGGGAATTTACGAAGCAGAGATGAAGCTTTTGAGCGGGAAATAAAGGAGGGTATTGCGCTTGTGGGCGAAGAGATTTTGTCATACAAAAATCATAAAATAGAAAATAGGGGCGAAGAAAATGCTCAGGAAGAATCAAGGAAAAAGATCGAACGGTTGAAAATAAGATTGGAAGATGTGGGTCTCGGTAGCGGGACGGAAGTTATGAAAGAATTTAAAGAAGTTTCAGAGAGGGATGGATTCTTGGCGAAAGAAATGGAAGACCTTACAAAGAGCATTGATTTACTTCAAAAGCTCATATTAGATTTAAAAGAAAAAATCGATATGGAATTCCAAGAAGGTATCAAAAAAATAAATGTAGAATTTCAAGAATTTTTTACGCTAATGTTCGGCGGAGGACACGGATCCTTAAAGATTGTTACTGAAAATAAAAGGAAAAGAAGAAGCGAGCTAGTAAGTGAAGACGAACCCGCCGATGTTGAAGACTATGGCGAGGCAATGGAAGAAACTGTCCCCGAGCAAGGTATAGAAATTAATGTTTCGCTTCCTCACAAGAAGGTCAAAGAGCTTCATGCGCTCTCGGGTGGCGAAAGGTCGCTCACATCCATTGCACTGCTCTTTGCCATGTCGCAAGTTAACCCACCGCCCTTTCTGGTGTTAGACGAAACGGATGCCGCTCTTGACGAAGCAAATTCATGTAAATATGGGGATATGCTAGAGAAACTCTCAAAGCACTCTCAGCTTATCGTTGTCACTCACAATCGCGAGACGATGTCCCGCGCCGGCATGCTTTATGGCATAACAATAGGGAACAATGGCGCTTCCAAACTTCTCTCCGTTAAATTCGAAGAAGCCACCCAAATTGCTAAATAAGTTATTTAAAAAAGCAAATTATTCCTGAAACTTCACTTTCTCCTCCTTACCTTTGATGATTTGATTCGGCTGGAAAACGGAATTTAATTTTACCGTGTCTTTCCTTACCGTCATTTGCCCATTATTACTAAGTCGGACGTTAAGAAGCATGCCTTGCATCGTGTCAGATCTGAATGTTTGGTCAAAAATAAAGTTACCAAGCGAATAAGCAATGTATCCATCTTTATAAACTTCTGTGTCTTCTGCCACATGCGGATGGCTTCCGATGACGAGTTTTGCTCCATTGTCCACAGCTTTATGCGCCAATTCTTCCTGTCTTCTATTATGCTTTGCCTGATATT
>JBBUFT010000036.1:0-12965 GCA_038078035.1 Patescibacteria group bacterium | reverse complement strand
TTCATATTTTTCATAAATTTTTTTATTTTATGCGTCCGCGATTTCGTTCGGGATCGCATAAATTTATAATAGCATAATGGGATTATAAGTAAAATTTTAAAATGAGCTTTTCGCAGGGGTTTGGCGAGCAACGGCGAGCCAACTTCAGATCGTTCGGCTCTGAGAGTCTCAGACTCGAAGAGATTTTTTAAGTTCACCCCGCCATGGCGGGGCAAGAAAAAAATCCGTACCGGAAAAAATTGTGACAAAAAAGAGTTTTTATTTACTGAAATTAAAACTCTCGTTTTCTCCGTCAGATTTCATGATTATGGTGCCAAGCAAGTCGGTCCGAAAAATTTTTGCGCCAAGGGAGGTAAGGGTATCTAGGGTATCCTGATGTGGATGACCGTATTTATTGTCTCTACCGTCTGAAATCAAGGCATATTCCGGAGAAACAGCCTCTACAAAATCTGCGGATGAAGAAGTGCGTGAACCATGATGTCCGACTTTCAAAATAGTGCTGTCAAGTTCTGCTATAGAATTATTTTCTAAAATTATCTTTTCTGTTCTGGCCGTGCTATCGCCAGTAAGCATAACCGTTGTTTCCCCATAAGTGAGTTTCGCAACTATTGAGCCATCATTGGTAGACCAATCGAAAACATCTCGGTCAGGAAATAAAATATCGATTACCGCTCCGCCACCGATGTTTAGCCTCATTCCCTTTTTAGCTAAAATATTCGGAATATTTTTTTCTTTAATTTCTTGCTCTAGATTCTGATAAGCCTTAGAATCACTTATTGTGCCGGGCTCAAAAACTCTACCAACTTTATAAATTTTGAGAATATCCGCAAACCCGCCGATGTGGTCTTGGTCTGGATTAGTTATGAAAATAGCATCAATACTACGATCAAATGGAGACATTACGCTTGCTAGCGTGCCAAGTATCTTCCTCGGCGGTCCAGCGTCGAACAATATCTGCGTTCCAGTTGGGGATTCTATAAAAAGCGCGTCGCCTTGCCCGACATCCAACATGGCAAAGGTGAGACCATCATGAGAGCTTCTAAAGTCTTGATAAAAAAGAAAACTGGTAACCATAAAAAGCATAGAGGTGAAAATTAATAAACCGTATTTCTTGCGCTCTGTAAACATGCTACAATATTAGCATATATGAAATTTGAAGAAAAAAAATTCAATATTGGACCGCTTAAAGGTATTTCGGCAAAAAACATTGAGGAACATTTGAAACTTTACGCGGGTTATGTAAAAAATGCAAACTTAATTACTGAAAAAATAGGAGAATTGATGACCGATCCGGAGAAAAATATGTTTGTTTTGGGGGAACTGCAAAGAAGGTTCAGTTTTGAGTTCAATGGGGTGCGGAATCACGAATACTATTTTAAAAGCTTAGAAGGCGGAGCAAAAATTTTACCTCCAAATTCACAACTCAAAATGGCAATAGAGGGTCAAGCGCCATCTTTTGACGTTTGGTTAAGTGGATTCAAACTTTTAGCCATGACTCGCGGGGTGGGCTGGGCTGTACTCGGTTATGACAAAAAGACCGAACAATTTGTGCATATCTGGATTGACGAACAGCACTTGGGACAACTAAACGGTGTACAGTGGATACTTAGTGTCGATATGTGGGAACATGCTTATGTCTATGACTATCCGACGTCAGAGAAGAAAAAATACGTAGAAGCATTTTTTGAAAATCTTAACTGGGGGGTGATCGAAGAAAATTTTAAAAAGATTTAGTAGAAAAAGAAAATTAAGGAAAGGTTTTTAAGGGGTTTCGAGGCTGACGAGCCGAGAACTTCAGGATTTTTCAAGTTCACCCCGCCTTTTGCGGGGCAAGAAAAATCCGTACCGGCAAAAATCTTATCCTTGATTTTCTTTAAAGAAGCTTCTAATGCTTCTACCGAAAAGTCTATAAATAAAATAAGCGTAGATTAAAAGCGTCAGGATAAGTGGAAAATTGGGGAAAGAAAAAGAGGAAAATGGGATATGAGAAAAGAAATTGATTACACTAAGTTCGTAGTGAAGAAAAATGTAAGATAAAAATCCCAAAGGCACGGCAAATCCATACCAAAACAATCCCGCGAAGCTAGTTAAGAATCCCAAAAGCATCGTAAAAGAAATAAAGGGTAGAATCAAAATATTCGCCGGCAAGGCAACGATAGACAAAGTGCCCATCTTATAAAGAATAAAAGGTAAGACGAAAACATAAACAGCGCAAGTGACTGACACGATGTCACGCAATTGGAAACTTTCAGTCACCCATAAGAAATATTTTTCAATTCTAGGTGCGAAAAATATCACCGCAACCGTCGCGATGAAAGAAAGTTGAAAAGAAACATCGTAAGCAAGAACGAATGGATTTATAAGAATCATAATGACTCCTGCAAGGATAAGAGCCCGCGCAATATCGTAGTTACGTCCGGTTGCGCGAGCAATGAGTACGAGGGTTGCCATGATGCCCGCCCGCACGGCAGTAGAACTTCCTCCAGTCATTAATACGAAAAGTAAAATAGACAAAATCCCTACTCCAATACCAAGATTCTGAGGTAAAAACATAAACAGTTTCATGAGCCACTCTGCGACAATTGTGATGTTGTAACCAGAAAGCGCCACAATGTGTATTGTCCCAGTATTGACGAAGCTGGTCCTTAGTTCTTGACTGAAAGAAGATTTTTCTCCCAATATGAGCCCGCCCATGAGCAAGCTTTCCGGAGGAGTTATGGCAAAATTCATTTTTTCTAGAAATTTTTCTTTGACAAAAAAGAGAGTGTTTTTTATTCTATTACCATTATCTCGTGAAATAATTTCAATTTGAGGATAATTCATTACGAAAAAGATTCCATCTTTGCGCAGATAATTGACATAATCAAATTCTTTGCCTTGGTCTGTGACGAAATTCTCCGGCTTATCTAATCTTCCAGAGATATTCATTTCATCACCATAATTAAAATCTTGATTAAGGTTTACGGTAGCCAGAATTTTTATTTTTTCTTTTCCGTCCTGTATTTCAAGCGTCAACTTTTGATTATTTTCTCTAATATCCGGCATATCTATGATTTCCCCAGAAAAAGAAACCTGCTCGCCCACATGTAACTCAAACATAGAAGGCGCTGGTTTGTTTACGACATGAAATCTTAAAATTCCAAGTGAAAAAGTTAAAACAAAAATTCCAGCCACAATTCCCCATTTAAACTTTACTAAACTAAAGTAGAGGATTGTAACACTGCCCAAAACTACAAGCAAAATGGTAAAATACAAATTTACAGAAACAAAAGAGCGCAAAAGCACTCCGAACACAAAGCCAAAACATGTTGCATAGAAAATTCTATCCTGCATTTAACCTATTTCTCTTTCTTATTCCTAAGTTCTACCGGATCTTCCTCTGCAAAACTGGTAGCTATAAGGTCAGCCCTGTCGTTCCATTTATCTTCATTGTGCCCCTTTACATACATCCATTTGGGTTTTAACTCTTGTGTAAGTCCGTACAATTCTTCCCAGAGTTCACGGTTTAGAACGGGTTTCTTGTTTGCATTCCGCCAATTATTTTTCTGCCAATTAAAAATCCATTCGGTAATTCCCAGAATCACATATTTCGAATCTGAAATAATTTCGATGTGTTTTATGTTTGTAAATTTATTTTTTATATGCTTTAGCGCTTTTATCGGCGCAGTCAGTTCCATCTGATTATTTGTCGCATGCTCTACGCCCCCTCCTATCTCCAGCACCCTTGGCTCGCCAGAGTTTTGCGAAAGCAAAATGACGGCGGCCCAGCCAGCCCTGCCGGGATTGCCCTTCGCCGCCCCGTCTGTATAGATTATTACTTTATCTTGTTTAATCATATTTTAAAAATATCTTCCACCCTCAATCTTAACTCTTCCCTGCCTCTAAATCTAGACAAATCAAACGTTGTAAGTAAGTTTACCTTGATTCCTTCGGAAATAGGAACTTTAAAAGACTCGTGCGAAGAAAAGAACGAAATTGCTTTAGCCTTATTCCCATTATCAGAGAAAATAATTTCCAAATGCTCTCCTGAACCATTTTTGCCGAATTTTTTAATCT
Organism: Patescibacteria group bacterium; assembly: GCA_038078035.1. Classification (GTDB taxonomy): domain Bacteria; phylum Patescibacteriota; class Minisyncoccia; order Phycocordibacterales; family UBA9973; genus UBA9973. The sequence goes on along the minus strand of JBBUFT010000036.1, from coordinate 8,909 downwards.
TTTCTATTTTTACACCTTCAAAGAGAAAAACCGGTTTTGGATTACTAAAGCCAAAAGGCGCCATTTTCTCTATCTCGCGCCAATTTTTCATATTAACTATGCTTAAGTCTGATTTAATATCGTGATTTACTGAAACTTCCACTTTATCCTTCTTCACTTTAGCAAAAGAAAGAGAAAGCGCTTCTTCTAAAAAATGAATTTTGTCATTATGAACTGTGAATCCTCCCGCCAGCTCATGCCCGCCGAAGTCTAAAAAGGATTCACGGGTCGCTGTCATGAGCTCCACCACAGATATAGACCCATCGGAACGGCAAGAACCCTTGATGCAATCATTTTCATCTTTACCCCAGACGAAAACAGGCTTTTTGTATTGGTCTGCTACTTTGCCAGCCACAAGTCCCAAGACGCCAATGCGCCAAGCTGGATTGCCCATCACCATCACTTCTCGCTCTTCTCTTTTTTCAAATTTTTTATTGACCTCCCGCATAATTGCGGCAACAATAGTCTTCCTTTCGTCGTTTATTTTAGACAAATGATCAGTAAGTGCGCCCGCCTCCGCTTCATCTTCTGTAGATAGAAGTTCGAACGCGCGCATTGGATCATCCATTCTTGAGGCAGCATTCAATCGTGGAGTCAACATAAAACCTATATCGTCCTCGGTTAGATATTTTTGATCGATATTCATTTTTGCTAATATTTTTTGTAACCCAGGTCTAGCAGACTTTCTTAAAACTTTCATCCCAAAATATGCAATAGCCCTGTTCTCGCCCAAAAGTGGAACCATGTCGGAAAGAGTGGCAAGACCTGCCATATCTAGCATCCATTTCTCTGTGCCATCTTTAATTTTAAAATATTCGCCATACTTTTGTATAAATCCTTGCGCAAATTTAAAAACAACTCCTGCGCCACAAAGCATCTTCTCAGGATAATTATCTATTTTTGGATTTAAAATCGCATAAGCTCGGGGCAGAATCTCTTGTGATAAATGATGATCAGTAATTATGACATCAATGCCATCTGCTTCTGCCTGCGCTACTTCTGCTACGGCGGTGATACCAAGATCTACGGTTATTAAAAGTTTCACATTATTTTCTGCAAATTGTTTTATTGCCCCTAAATTAAGTCCATATCCTTCGGAATTGCGCTGTGGTATGTAAATTTCGTAGTTTTTATAATTTGCTTCTTTTAATAAATCCACCAGAATCACCGCCCCGGGTATCCCGTCACAATCATAATCCGCATAGATAATTATTTTTTCACCTGCATCAATAGCTTCATAGAGCCGCACACAAGCTTTCTCCATATCCTTCATGAGAAATGAGTTATGCAGATCTCTCTTATAATTTGGGTTTAAAAAAATATCTGCCTGCTCTTCGTGGGTGATTCCTCTCTTTAACAGCAAGTTCCGCAACAACTCTCCGTGTTTTTCCATAGAGCAAATTTTAACATAATTTGTTATAATATACCCATGAAAGATTGCATTTTCTGTAAAATAGCAAAAGGGGAAGTCCCGTGTCATAAAATATGGGAAGATAAGGATCATTTAGCTTTTCTGTCCATATTCCCAAATACTGAAGGATTTAGTGTGGTGATAACGAAGAAGCATCATGCTAGCTACGCTTTTAATTTGCCGGATATTATTTTGAAGAAGTTAATAATTGCCTCTAAAAAGGTGGCGAAACTCTTGGATTTAAAATTGGAAGATGTTGGAAGAACTGGAATGATCTTCGAGGGTTTCGGCGTGGACCATGTACATGCAAAACTCTTCCCTATGCATGGCACTAAAGATAAAAAATGGAAGCCAAGAAATTCTAATATACAAAAATACTTCAAAAAATATGAAGGTTATATTTCATCTCATGATTATAAAAGAGAAAATGATGAAAAACTAAAAAAAACAGCGCGGAAAATTGATTCCTCTATTCTTCAAGCGCCTTAAGTACTGGTAAAACTTTCCCGGCTAAAAATTCTGAGGTCGCTCCACCGGCCAAGCTAATGTGAGAATAATCTTCTAAATTTCCCCCCATACGAACAAGATCAATGGTATCTCCGCCCGCGATAATTGTCTCTCCCCCAACTTTTTTTAGTTCTTTTATAGCGTCCAGAATGGCAAGAGACCCAGCTCTGAATTTCTCATCTTCAAACTTTCCCATTGGACCATTTGTAAAAACAGTTTTGGATTTATTAATGATGTCTGAAAAAGTTTTTTGAGTATCGGGTCCAATATCAAATGCCGCCCACCCCGCCGGAATTTCCTCCGTGGTAATAATCTTGGTTAAAACACCGTCAGATATCATCAGGTCGCTGGGAATAATAATTTTTTTACCGGAGAGTTGCGCTTTTTTTAATATTTCCTTCGCAGCTTCTACCCAATCTTTTTTTTCTCGTTTTACTTTGTCTACAAAAACATCTTCAATGAAAGAACTACCAAGTACTTTGCCTTGCGCTTTTAAAAAAACATTTGCTACGGCGCCTCCCACCAATATCGTATCGGCTATTTGTAGTAAATTTAAAACCGCATCCACTTTATCAGAAATTTTCATTCCACCAATAATAACAGTAAAAGGACGCTGAGGATTTTCTAACAAATGAGAAAGTGTTTTTATCTCGCCCTCAAAATATCGCCCCGCGACGGCGGGCAGATGTCTTAAGATTCCCGTCGTGGAAGCATGTATTCGGTGCGCTTGTGAGAAACCATCAAAAACAATCAAGTCTTTCCCGAGGCAGAGTTTTTCGGCAAATGAATCATCGTCAACCATTTCTTCATTATGAAACCGCACATTTTCAAGCATCAGAATATCCTGCGGTTGCATGTTGGAAATTTTTTTATCAACTTCTCCGCCAATGCAGTCGTCTGCTTTCAGAACTGGATAATTTAAGAGTTCGCTTAATTTTTCCGCATGAGGTGTTGTGCGAAGATTTTCCACCACAACTCCGTCAGGACGCCCCACATAAGTCAAAATAACAATTTTGCAACTCTCCTTGAGGAGATATTCTAGGGTCGGAAGGGTCGCTTTAATGCGCATATCATCAACTACTTCTAGGATGCCTCCTGCTTCTTTAACATCAATATCATACGGAGCGCGATAGAGAATAGTCTTATCTTTTAAATTAATGCTTTCTAAAGTTTTAAGTTTCATCTATTTTATTTTATACTTTCTGCGATTCTTACAATTTCGGAAAACTTTTTGGGGTCTAATGAAGCCTTGCCGGGTAGCAATCCGTCTACTCCGCCGTTTTTCAAGAAATCTTGCGCATCACGTTCATTAGCCGAACCGCCATAGATAATACGAGTTTTGGAGGCAATGTCTGGCGAGCTAATATCAGAAAGGGTTTTACGAATAAAGATAGCCATCTCTCTGGAATCATCTGCTGTCGCGTCACGCCGGTTGAGGGTGCTGGACAATGACCAGACGGGCTCATAAGCAATGATAATTTTGGAAACTGAGTCCTTAGAAATTCCTTTTAAACATTCATAAATCTGAGTTTTTACAATTCGAAAGTATTCATGATTGGAGTCTCGTTCCCTTTCCCCAATGCAGACTATCGGCACAAGCCCCGAGGCAAGCGCAGATTTTATTTTTTTATTTATTTCGTTACTACTCTCGCCCATTGCCCGTCTTTCTGAATGCCCCAATATTACATATTTGACACCGATATTGTAAAGCATTTCGGGAGAAATCTCTCCAGTAAAAGGTCCTACATCGCCAACGAAAGCGTCTTGCGCGCCTAAGACAATTTTTCTAGAAATTTTCTTCAATTTTTCTAAATAGACAAATGGCGCACAGATTATGACCTCGGTATTCTTTATTCTCTTTACCAATTCCGCAACAGAAGCAAACCATTTTCCTGCTTCTTTCCCTGTCCGCGGATTCATTTTCCAATTTCCTATAATTATTTTTCTCGTCATTTCTTTCCTGAAATATTTATTTCACTTCTTTCCAGCTTTTAATATTCCATCCACCAGAAGGTCCAGAGGTAAAAGAAGTACTCGCTAAACCAGACGTATAATTAACCTCCGCGCTATTATCTATAATAATTCTATTTCCTACTACTTCGTTTAATTCAACATTGTTATTGAGATGTACTGTGCCATTTTGAGCGCTGACAAGTATCGCGCCGACATTATTTAAAATTTCAAGAGCATTCAATCCAGAACATCCGGTGGGACAAGCGCTGGTAGTTACCAGCAAAACATAAGAGCCCGAACTGCCAGAACCAAAAAATTCAACAAGATTATTTAAAGTTACCCGTCCATCAGTAATAATAATTCCACCCGTGGGACCGTAAGAACCATCGAGAGTAACATGAGCGCCATTATTGGTAGTAATGTTGCCGACTACATAAATAGTGCCAGTTATGGTTATATCTCCATTAATGGCTAGGTCGCCTGTAATTTTTCTAGGACCCAAGGCGGTTGACGATGAAATAGTCACATCGCCGATAGTGGTACCCCCGAGTTCAGCATCACTTTTCCAGTCATCCATCATTGCTTGCGTAATGGGCATTGGAATCGAGGCAGGATCTGCCTGTGAAGTATCGCAAGCCTTGTTGTTGTCTGACCCTGTTTGACAATAAAGATTACCAGAAACGACAGAATTATTAACGGTATGAGATATGGCATCTCCTACACCACCCTGTCCGACATCGACATTATCAATAAGACCAGAAGCCTCGACAGAGACAGCAGAACCCGTAACTGTGGCGCCATTGGCTCCGATAATGGTACCGTTCGAAAAGACATTTCCGTTAACTATTGCATTGCCAATGCTGAATCCCCCTACACCAGCTTGAATTCCATAATTAAAGGATACTCCATCGCCAGCATTTAACACGAGTTCGTTTGTCCTTTGACGAGAATTAACATCGCCTAGCGAAGAAATAGTTTTTTCATTGTATCCTGAGTCAGTTATGGTAGAGGTTACGGTATTGCCATTTAATGTTAAAGAGGTTGAAGAACCTATTGGTTTTACATTTTTCAATCTAAAATATGCATCCTCGATACCCGATTCGGAAAGAATTAAACTCTGTTTAGAACGAATTCCATCATTAGATATTTTAAATCCTCTAACTGAGGGTGTCACGAGTCCAAAAATAATTGCTAAAGAAATAAAAAGGAAAAAAACAATAGATGTGAGCATTGCCGCGCCAGTCTGATTATTAATTTTTCTTTTTGTTTCTTTTTTCATCTGTACTTTATAACTTTATACTTTAAAAACTTTACAACTAATTAATAACTGCCTCGAAGCACAACCGTATTGTAAAAATCCATAGAGCGATTCTGCGCATCATTGCCAGATCTAATTGTTAGGAATATTTTAACTGCTTTTCCCACTGTGGTGGTTATTTGCGTGAAGGTAAGATTGGAAACGGTTATGTTTGGTGTATTTAAATTCCCAGTCAAAACACTGTTTTCGAGAAGTTGTACATCAGAACCAGAAAGCAAAAATTCCACCGTTTTATTCACCCCAGCATCGTCTTTAGTATTGAGTTTTAAATCACTTGTGGCTATTGTATTTATGTCATAAGCCCCCCTGATTTCTCGCGATATCCTTTCCATCACCGCGCTACTTTCCGCTAACTCCGTCTGTATCGTTGTTTCTTTGAAAGCTCTTGCCATCGTTATTATTGAGTCGATTACCAGAAGAGAAAGGATAGAAAAAAGAATAATATAAAAAAGAAGTTCTACTAAAGCGTAGCCGCGCGCTACTCTATGGTTGAGATGGGATCTGTTTTTCATTAAGTTATTTTTAGCGAAAATCATAATTATGAAAAAATGTCTGCTATGTAAAACGATAAAGTCTTGGTTATCGTATCTCCGCCCTCCATCCAAGAGACCGTAACTGTAATTAATTTCGTACTGGGATCGTCTGTGCCAACATCAGAAATATCGCCAGTAACATTATCGCGTTTTACGCTTGCCGCACTTACTGTACGCGTAAAAATTCCCACAATATTGGGAGTAAGTGCTAAAGTCCAAGTACCGCCCGAGAAAGTCGGGTAATAATCCGTGTCTAAAGTAAGAGCTCCGATATTGCTCCAAGCATTATCGCGCACTATCCGCACTGCCTCTGCCCCTTCTTCTAATAAGAATCCTGCTTGGGTAGCGTGCGTTGATTGACGAGAAATAAAAATAGATTTTTGGGCAACAGCCATAAAAGCAATAATCGAAACAGAAATAATAGAAATAACTATCAACATCTCAACCATCATAAAGCCTTCCCTGTGATGCTTCGCATTGCGATTCGAGCAAGAGTTGTTTTGAAAAATCTTTTTCATAATTTAATCAAGGTTAGCCACGCCAGTAGCGGAAATTGTAATGACTTTGGATATCGAGGGCGTAGAGAGAGTTATGGTGCCATTCTTGCTCGGCGCGCCGGAGAGACGATTGAAGTACACGTCCCCCGAAGTTTCACTTACGCCCAAGAGTGTAACATCAGAAATAGTGACCGGAGCCGTAATATTAATTATTTCATTATCCCCCGCCATAGCGGAAAAAACCGTTCCCTTGAAAATTATAACTCGGTCGGATTGAAAATGCACTCCATATTCTGAAGAATTAACCGACGCCAATGTTTGAGACCGCGCCTTGCTAATGGCAGACAAAACATCTTCTGCTCCGCTTTTGAGCGTCTGATTTTCTCTGATTTTTGAAAACTGCGGAAGAACAACTAAAACCAAAAGACCAATTATTGCAAAAATTATTAGTAATTCTGCGAGTGTCATGCCTTTTTTATAAAAATTCTGCATTATATCATTTTAACATTATTTAATATTATCCAGGACTGAGTAAAGGGGAGAAATCATCGAAATAGCGAAAAACCCGACCCCAGCGCCTATAATAATCATCAGCAGGGGCTCAATGACAGTGGAAAGATTTCTAGTTTTGTTTTCAATTTCTTCTTCGTAAAATGAAGCGACTTGAAGCAACATGTCTGATAATTTTCCGGTCTCTTCTCCGACTTGAATCATTTCGGACATCATAACGGGGTAGAGGTTGTTATTCTGCGCAAAGATCTGGGAGAAGGGAGCACCTTTTTCTATCGCCACTTTTGTTTCATTCAAAACTGCTTTATAGTAAATATTTTGTACTACGTCTTCTGTGATTTCAACTGCGCGAGTTATAGAAACCCCGGCGATAAGAAGAGAAGATATCGTTCGAGCGGTGCGAGCGGTATTCAGCTCTTTAGTTAGGGTTCCTATAACCGGAAGTTTTATGAGAATAAAATCAATGTATTTTGACATAAATTTGGCGCGGAAAAAAGAATAAAAACTAAAAGCAACGGCGAAAATTCCCAAAAAGGATGAAATCAAATGATTGGAGAAAAAATTTCCAAACCAAATAATAATACGAGTCGATAAAGGCAAGGTAACACCCAGCTCTTTGAAGGTGCTCGCCAGCGTAGGCACCACGAAAGCAAACATCAAAACACCGATTAAGACCATCGCTCCCAAGATGACGCCCGGATAAATAAGCGCCCCGTGTATTTTCTTGGTTAAAGAATGCGATTTCTCCAAATTCACCCCGATATCCGAAAGAGCGCCGGAGAGATTGCCCGATTCTTCACCAGCTTTGGTTATTGAAATGAAAAGTTTGGAAAAAATATTTGGAAATTTTGAAAGTCCAAAGGAAAATGTCTCGCCAGCGCTTATGTCACTACTTAAAGATGTAAAAATTTTAGTGAGTGTGGCATTTTTTGTCTGTTTCTGCAAAACAGACAGGGCTCGAGAGAGCGAAAGACCGGCTCGAAGCATCCCGCTTAAATTTTTTGTTAAAATAATCTGCTCTCCAACGCTGACTCTGTCAAGGATATTTTGAAACGTTAATAATTTATCGGTAAAATTTGCGCTTTTTTTTCTAATCGATAAAGGAGTCTGTCCGCGAGATTTTAATTCGCGAGCAAGAGAAAAACGGTCTTCGGCATCTAATACGCCTTCAACAATTTCTCCATTATCTGATTTTGCTTTGTATGAAAATAACATAGGAAAGTTTTATTCCGAAACAACGCGAAATACCTCTTCTATAGTAGTGATGCCCAATACTGCCTGGAACATTCCGTCTTCAAGTATCGTCATCATTCCTTCTTTCTTGGCTTGCGCTTCTATGTCATCCTGAGAGCTCTCCTTTATTATCATTTCTTTTATAGCAGATGAAACCTTCAGCACTTCATGCATCCCGATACGGCTTGAATATCCATCTTCAAATTCACTGCTTTTTACCGGTTTATAAAAAGGAATTTTGTCCCAAGTATCTTTTTTCCCAACAATGTTTTCCGCCTGGAGCATTTCCAGCATTCGGTCTAAATCTATAACTTTGGATAGATTTTTTATTTCAACTTCAGACAAGAAATATTTTTCTTTATTTGAGGTAAGCCTGCGCACCAACCTCTGCGCAATGATTGTTTTCACTGTTGCAGTTATTAAAAAAGGGGGGGCTCCCATATCAATCATTCTTGGAATTGCGCCGGCTGCAGAGTTGGTATGGATAGTCGAGAGAACCAAGTGCCCCGTAAGGGAAGCGTTTATGGCTAATCCTGCTGTCTCATCATCGCGAATCTCTCCCACCATCACTATATCTGGATCCTGCCGGAGAAGCGACCGAAGCCCATTGGCGAATGTTAATCCTATCTCCGGCTTGACTTGCGTTTGATTTACGCGCGGCATTTGGTATTCGATCGGGTCTTCTACGGTAGAAATATTCACTTCCGGTTTGTTTAAAATTTCAAGCAGAGTGTAAAGCGTCGTCGTCTTCCCGGATCCGGTGGGTCCCGTCGCCAGGATCATGCCTGTTTTTTGTTTTAACGAATCATGTATGCGTTCCAGCCCTTCGCCATGAAAACCGAGAGATTCCAGAGAAAATCCGTGCGCATTTTCTTTTAAAATTCTGATAACCGTTTTTTCTCCAAAAA
>JBBUFT010000035.1:0-1360 GCA_038078035.1 Patescibacteria group bacterium | reverse complement strand
AAAAATGCTTTTGTCGGTCGAAATAGAACCCTGCGATAGAGATATTTCTTCAGAAATTTCATCTTTATATTCGTCTGCCAAATATTTTACAACTTTTTTAACCTCTGCTTCCGAAATAAATGCGCTTTGGAGACGTTCCGGTTGAGCTTCGCCTGAAGAATAAAGCATATCGCCAGCGCCCAAGAGCTTCTCTGCACCACCGGAGTCAAGTATAGTGCGTGAATCCACTTGCGAAGATACTTTCAAAGCGACTCGCGCAGGAATATTGGCTTTTATCAAGCCAGTGATAATATTTACTTCTGGACGCTGGGTAGACAGTATTAAATGTATACCGACAGCTCTAGACATTTGAGCAAGGCGAACAATGGCAGATTCGAGTTCCCTCGGATATGTACTCATGATATCTGCCAATTCATCAATAATAATGATAATATACGGCAGACGATCGGCATCAATCTCTGTCTCTATTCCTAAGTTATTCTTTTCAGTCTTTTTTGGTTTTACGCTCCATACATTATTATGGTAGGACTCTATGTCTCGCACCGATTCTGCTTCTAATATGTCATAACGGCGATCCATTTCTTTAGCTGCCCACTTAAGGGCAAGGATAGTTTTCTTCGCTTCAGTAATGACCGGAGTAAGCAAGTGGGGAATATTATTATAGAGAGTAAGTTCTACCCGTTTTGGATCTATCATGATAAATTTCAAATCATCAGGTCCATTCCTATATAAAAGGGAAGCAATCATCGAGTGGATTGTCACCGACTTTCCAGAGCCAGTAGTCCCAGCCACTAGAACGTGCGGCATTTTTGCCAGATTGCCGAATATTGCCCTGCCGGAAATTCCGCGACCGAGAGCTATAGTTAGAGGCTTTGATGAATTTTGGAATTTATCATCCGAAAGGAGGGTTGCTAGACCCACTATTGATTTTGATTTATTTGGAATTTCTATGCCGACCAATGACTTGCCGGGAATCGGCGCTTCTATGCGAATCGGATGAGCCGCAAGGGCGAGAGCCAGATCATTTTGGAGTCCCACGATGCGAGAAAGTTTCACACCCTCGGCAGGTTTTAATGCATAACGAGTGACTGTCGGACCGATTGTTATTTCATCCATTTCAACTTCAATGCCGAAATTTAGGAGCGTACGTCTGATAATATTTGAATTCGCTTTTACATCTCCGGTATTCGGTTTTCCCTGATCTTCTTCGAGGAGATAAAGCGGGGGAGGTGTGTAAGTGGAGACCAGTCCACCCTTTCTTTTTTTAATTGGCATATCTTCCTCTTCCTCTTGATTTTTTTTATTGATACCCAAAGCGCTTTTTATTTTTTCTCCGGTAGTTTCTTTTATTGTTTCGCCA
>JBBUFT010000034.1:0-1030 GCA_038078035.1 Patescibacteria group bacterium | reverse complement strand
GATACAAAAAATAATGATTTGATGGAAAAAATAGTTTCGCTTTGCAAAAGGCGTGGTTTTATTTTCCAAGGTTCGGAGATATATGGAGGGCTGGCGGGCACTTATGACTGGGGGCATTTTGGAGTGGCGCTGAAAAATAATATAAAACAAAATTGGTGGAAGAAGTTTGTGGACTCTCGTAGAGATATGTACGGCATTGATGCGGCTTTAATTATGAATCCAAAGGTCTGGGAGGCTTCTGGACATGTGGCAGGTTTTTTCGGCACGACACCCGAAGGGAAAAAATTTAATGAAATGTTTAAAACAGAAGTTGGTGCCGGGGAAGAAGGTACTGTTTCATATTTGCGTCCAGAGACTGCACAAGGTATCTTTGTGAATTTCAAAAATACAGTCGACGCTTTTCATCCCAAATTACCCTTCGGCATGGCGCAGATTGGTAAGGCATTTAGAAACGAAATTGCGCCCAGAGATTTTCTTTTTCGCCAACGAGAATTCGAGCAAATGGAGGTAGAATATTTTATAAGGTCAAAAGATTGGGAAAAATATTTTGAATATTGGAGGGAAGAAATACTCGAATGGATGGGGGAAATTGGTCTTGATATGAGTAAAGTGCATGAACTAGAAGTTCCCGACGCAGACAGAGCACATTATTCAAAAAGAACGATTGACTTTGAATTTGACTTTCCATTTGGACGGAAAGAACTATTTGGTCTAGCTTACAGGACAGATTTTGACTTAAAGAATCACAACCTAGATTATCTAGATGAAGAGAAGGGAGAGAAAATAATTCCACATGTCATAGAGCCGTCTATGGGAGTGGATAGAGCAATCCTTGCCCTTCTTCTTTCCGTGTATGAGGAAGACGAAAAGAATGGAGAAGTGCGTTCATACTTAAAATTCAAGCCAAATATTGCGCCTGTCATTTGTGCTGTGTCACCGTTATTAAAAAACAAACCAGAGCTTGTGGAATATGCAGATACGAAGGTCTACGCACCGCTCAAGGCAGAGTTTGGTAGAGTGGCCTGGGACG
>JBBUFT010000033.1:14594-19242 GCA_038078035.1 Patescibacteria group bacterium | reverse complement strand
GGGGGTCAGGCTCTCACCTCCCCTAGACGTCATAGCCTTGGTAGTCTTTTACACTACCAACTAGCTGATATCGCACAGGCCACTCCCTTAGCGTTAAAACTTTACCCAGCACTTAATTTTGGTTACAAGAGACTATTTTTCATTCTCTCTTTTACAAACCTTTTACGGTTACCATGATGTTTTAACTTAAGTTCGCGTAATCTTGCGTCACGCTCACTTTTATAACCTTCGACATATACAAACTCCCACGGAACACCATGCTTAGTAGCAATGTTGCCCGAGTCGTTGTGAGACAATAGTCTCTTGTCTAGGTCACTCGTAAAACCAACGTAAAGTTCTTTTGTCTTTTTACTTTTAATAATATAGACATAAAACATTACTTCATTATAACCAAAATTAAGTGCTGGGACCATCGTGTATTAGTCCGTCTTTCGACGGATTATTCACGACTAAGGGGGGTGTTCCTATGTATTACTACCTCGTTCGCCACTAATCTTTCAAAATCTTTGACTTGATATAATCGCATCTCTGAACATGAAAAATTCGTTCGACTTGCATGCCTTATCCACGCCGCCAGCGTTCATCCTGAGCTAGGATCAAACTCTAATTAAAAGTTATTCAGAACGAAACAAAACAAAAAACAGCAATGTATTTTGTTTGCATTTTTGTCCTAGCTCTATAAATTATTACTCAAACAATATTTATGAGACTTGCTTCTCCGACAAAAATCGAAGAGTTCTCAATTTTATTCTGTTATCAAAAGACATAGAAATGAAAACGCCTTAACCATTAAAGGAAAGACGTGCAGAGAGAAGTATATACGAAGGAAAATTATAAGTCAAGTATTAAAATACCTATATTTTAAGGGCTTTTTTAGCAAACAAGTCTTTTATTAAAATACGCCCCCAGACCAAGAGAAGAGTTCCATAATTTATAATCATAAACCATTGATTGCTCCATTGTATGCCATATGGAAATTTATAATTAGAAATCGGGAAGAGAAATGGCGTAGGATAAAAAGAAAGTAGGTGTGAGGGTATATCTATGAGTATGTGTAGAATCCAGCCAAGAAGCTCAAAGCGTGGACGCTTGAAATAAATCCAGACGATAATAAATACAACTGCCCATATGACTAGAGAGTGGCTATATTGATAAAGTGTGTGCGCAATATCTAGCCCATCTTCTGCTCCGCCCATTCCACCCTCAGTCCGCGAAAAGAAGACTGACGGAGAATTCTTTCCAATAAAAATTAAATAAAAACGAAAAAGAAAAGGAATTGTAAAAGCAAACAAATCAGGAAATACTCCGAAAAATGCCGTCCAGCCGATATGTACGTGGAATTTTTTGTCTTCGTCTCCTGGAGAGTTCTGCTTAGATGAATTTTTCTTCTCCGCTATAGCATTTGCCACTCGCGCTCCAGCTCCAGCCCAAAGTGTATGCGCAAGAATGTCCATGAATCTTATTAAAGAATAGAAAAACGGAATAATTATTAAAACTTTAAGCGGTTACTGGTACTTCTTTCGATTACATTAACGCCTTCGCATCTCCTTCCGACATAAACTTAAACATATTGCCCCCGCACTTGGCGCAAGTTCCCTTGGCTGAATATCTGCCTTTATCGTTCTTCGTAACCACTGGGTTTAACATCGTCTGCATAGTCGGCTTTCTATTACTATCTCTATCCCTCATACACAAAGCTTTTAGTTCTGCCATAAAAAAATTTCAGCCACAGGCTGATCCGCCTCTGGCGGAAATTATTAATAATACCTCCACATTATTATACCACAATTATTTATTATCTTCACCTGGCTTATTTAAGTCTGAAACCTGGATAGGACTCACGACTTTCGGCGGAGTCATGTCGATCGCGCCAAACTGCTTTTCGTAATTTTCGATCTGCTTATTTATCCAGATGGAAATACTTTTCATCACCTGCGGAGTAGTGGCGAAAGAGTCCAGATTGTTCCCAGAGGTCAGAGCAAAAGAGAAAATTTCTTTCCCATGCGCGCCGATGGCTCCATCTACAAACTTCTTCGGCAAACTATTCATATTTACTTTTGTTGGGTCTACCATAGGGACTATTGTACCACAAAATCGTTAAATCTACCCGTAGGCGGAATCCATTCCACATCCACCTTCTCTACTTTGGCATAACCAGACCCATTTCGGCACCATTCAATCAGTTCTTTTAAATCTTTTTCTTCACCTTCGGCAACGATCTTTACAGTTTCATCAGGCTCATTTTTAACATAGCCGGACAAATTTAATTCCTTAGCCTTTCTTTGGCTGTAATAGCGAAAAGACACTCCTTGCACTATCCCATAAATTTTTAAAATTGTTTGTTTTTGCATAGATTTAAAACCAGATTTCTATCGGGATTTTTTTATTTATTCCGTCATAGAGATTTTCTTCAAAGCGAATTTGTTTTTTAAGCGGCAGGAGATACGTGGCAGAATGTCTGTCTGGGAAAATTGAAGTTGTCCACTCGCTTTTGCCTATCTTTGCCCGCGCATACACTGCACCCCAACCCCGTCTTAGCCTCCCCTTTTGCATCTCTCTAATCTGCTTCGATATTTTGTCTGGTACTCGCGCAAATCTCCAGGCGCCGCTATCGTCCCCCTTTGTGTGATTCCCGGAATTCCAAACGATGACTTTGCTTTTGAATTTGAATTTTTTTGAGACCTTTTCCACAAACCAATTTTAGCATATACGTATTTGAATACGTATATTTACAAACTAGGAATTGAATCAGATAAAATCATAAGCTCGCGCGCTTTTCGAATCCTGCTAGAATCATGAACACTGTATTTTAAAGAGAGTCGTTTTCTCTTTCTATTAGGGAAAAATAACCTCACTTGTCTCATTTCCTCATAGGTCAAGACCCAGTGGGAATTAGCTTTGGAATTTAACAAATCTGCTAGTTTTTTATGATGTTTTTCTTTATATAAATCTAAATAAAGCAATTCACCCTTCTTCATATAGGGAGGATCTAAGTAAATAAACGTGTTTTTTCTACTTAAGTATTTCTTTGTTAATTGTATTCCTTCTTTGTTTAGTACCTTTATGAAATTTTTGTATTTACCAATTTTTCTCACTCGTTCAGCTAAATCTTTTTTATTAAATCTAGCGTCAATTTTATAATTACCACTTTGATCTCTACCCCCTATTGGTCCAGCGTTTAAAATACCTGACCTGTTTGTTCTATTGAGAAAAAAAGTTGCAAATCCCCTGTCAAATGTTTTTGCATTTTCGCTTAAATAAATCCTTTTTTGTTTTTCCCATTCACTTATAGTTACTGAAGTGGTGATAATTTTTTTTGCAAATTTTTCTGATTTTTCCGTTACAGACTTCCAAAATGCATAAATTCCTATGTCTAAATCATTTATTACTATTCTTTTGACTTTTCCTTCGAATAGAAGAGTGAGCGCAGCTCCAGCTCCACCTGCATAAGGCTCAATATAAACAGGTTTACTAAACTTAATCGACTTTAGAATTCTCTCAAATTCTTTTGCAAGAAATGTTTTTCCTCCTGGATACCTTAGCGGTGAATAAAATTTCATATTTTTTCTATGATCAAATCATGCCCATAAAATTTCAAAAAATTCCTGAAGGTTATCCCACTTATAGATTAAATCTACTGGAACGGGCTGAGTTTTAAACGAGTGCACATATTGGTGAAAATTATCAATTGAAAGAATGGAATTGCCTTTTTGTGTAACAGACCTTATATTTTTTAATTGATGTGAATTCGCAAATTTTCTCTTTTCAAGTATGTCAGTGATTTTCGTTATCTTGCCTGCAAGTTTTACATTTTGTCCAAAAGCCATACCACATTTTTTTGAATAATAAAAATCTAGGCTCGTTTCTAAAAAGACCCTAAATAAAACACCTACTGCATTTGTGGCCGTATCAATGGGAATAAATTTTAATTCGTGATATATATTGTTGATTTTTGTTTCTTGTATTTGTAAAATGCAACCTTTTGGAATTAATGTGTTTCTACTCGGTGTTTTTGGGATACTCTTTAAGGTTTTAGTGCTACTTGGGTTAGCAAAGCCAGTGGCCAAATTTATACTTCTTCCACTAGCAATTTTAGGCTTGTCTATAAATAATTTCTTCATAAATTTTATAGAGTCTGGGGTATGATAAACTTCCTTAACAGCAACATCATCCACCATAATTTTGTCAAAAAGTTTGTTCAAACGCGCAAGACTCTCAGCCTTAGAGGCTAAAGAAATAATATTTCCATTTTTAATATCAATTCCGAGGTAAGAACGGGATTCTGGATTTGACAAAATACGATTAATGGTCGATATTTTAAGTTTTTTGGTATCTATCTTCTGTTTTGTCTCCTGCTGGAAAAAGTTTAATATTTGCATTGCAGGAGAAATTTTTCCACCGAATTTATAATCAAATCTATCTTTTCCAGCTGGTTCCCATGCATCTTGACCAACTCCATTATTTTTACAAGTATGGTATAACTTTATCCACTCCTATGAAGATTTTTCATATTTATAAAGCAGAGCATTATGTTGAAAATGAATTAGAATTTAGGGAATTATTAAGCATAGGAATTAATGCGTCAGTTGTTCCGTCGTTTTTAGAAGACACTAATAATTTTCCTGTTTCTTTTAAACCAACCGAAACT
>JBBUFT010000033.1:0-14584 GCA_038078035.1 Patescibacteria group bacterium | reverse complement strand
TTTACCAGTATGGTCTAACTTTATCCACTCAGATGCAGCTTTTTCATCTTTATAAATAAAACAATTTACCTCTCCCGGAACCAACCCCTTTCCCTTTGTAATTTTTGAAAACCTTTCTCGCAAAATATCATCTTTGACTATAGATGGATCATGTAGACACTTTATAGCAGTTACTCTTCTGTTACCATCAAGAGTAAGATACAATTCTTTTTTTACTTCCAAAACACGAGAATCTTTTGACTTATCTAGTCCATGATCAAATATATGTCTTGCCAAATTTACAATCTCATCCCCTTTTTCTTCTAGCATTAAGTCAATTGCTTCACTTTGATTATCGACGGGGTCAAATCTATAGTTTTCTGGATTCACTATTATCTTTGCCAGGTCTATTTCTTTTTTCATAGGAATGTTTAGTTATTATACTCTTTAATTAAATATAAACAATCCTCGTAAGCCTCAGCCTTTCCGCCAAGAAATTCGTTTAATCCATACTCTTCAATTTTTTCACTTTCCCATAATTTTTCTTTCCATTCTTTTCTGTAATTTTTTGCTAATTTAGCAATGTGATTTCCTAAAGACTTATTTGTAATTTTTTCTATAAAACCTTTCGACATTAACTGAAGTGTTTCTTTGCGCAAATCTTGTAAATTTTCCCACAATTGAAAAGTTTTATATCCCTTATCTTCCTTAATTAATTTCCATTCACTTGGTTCAATTTCCACAAAGTCATCATCCTCTTCTGTATATTCCTTATTCATGACTAAAAAGGGAAAATAAAAATCCGGATGTTTGTCTAAATATTTTAGGATTTTTATTGCCAATTCCCTGCTAATATCCATATCCCGATCATTGATCGAAAAGGAAGCTTAGTCAAGTGTTAATAACTAATTTTTGTATAAAACAAAAAATGGAATCTCATCAATGCCAATATAATTAAACATTTTATAGTTTGCACGTCGAGCTGTAGCTGAAAGTTGATGCATTTTTAAGTTAATTTTGGGCACAAAAGGATAAAATCTAATTTCTTGATGATTTCCTTCTTTATCTTTCCATTTAAAATTTGCAATAAGAGGTGGAACCATGTAACCAGATTTCATCACCTTGGAAATAATATCCCAGCCCGCTCCAAAAATAACTGGTTTTGGTTTAGAATTATTTGTTTTTACTTGAGCACGAAAAAGGCAGCCAGTGCATTGAATATCATATAGAGGATAATTTTTAGGAAGAGACATGAGCTTCTTGCCACAGTTCGGACATGGCACAAGTGCCACCACTTCAATCTCTCCTGCATCACCTGATTCTTGGCTTTTTGACATGCCCACATTAGATCATTTTCAGATCTTGGGTGCAAGTAAACCAACGCCTCAACATCGTTGAGCCATTAATTAGGCTTCTATGATAAGCAACTTACTCGGATGCTTGTGCCCATTCACTATCCTCACTTTATTTTTCGGCACCTCGAAATGCCCCGCGATAAGCTCCAAAACTCTCGCATTTGCCATATTGCGCAGAGCTTTTTCTTTGACAGAAATTTCAAAATGGTCACCGGACTTTTTAATAAAAGATTCCTTCCCTGCCCCGGCTGTAACTCTAACATGAATGTAAAGCATAGATATTTTCTGATTGGATACTTCTACGGATAATTTCTGCCGTCGCCTTCAATCGATATAATCTCTCCTAAATATTTCGGCTCCCGAAGAAATATTAGATTCATACTTGACTTGATGTTAATTATACAATATTTGTGAATATATTCTTGTCATACAGACTATTTTGTAATAAACACTCCCTCTGAAACGTCACTACTATGGTACACTCGCCAGGGGTGTTTTCCTGTCGAAGTACATTTATTATTAATAGCATTTTAAATAACATGAATAAATTAATATGGTTGGTTGTGGCAATAGTTGTTGTATTTGGTGGAGTATATTATGTCGTTAGCAGTAAGCCAGATGTTCCTGAGGGCAATAGCCCAGAACAGCCGGAGGAAAATAAAGATGTTAGCGCAGAGGGTCGGGTAATTTTCTCAGTTACTGATGCGGCAGTGAATATGAGCACTATTAGTGAGATAAATATGCGGGTGGAGGGCGTTTATGCGCATAGCAACACTAGTGGCTGGGTAACAGTTTCTTCTACTTCGCGAACTTACAATCTCCTTCTGCTCAACTCTCTAAACAAGTCCGAGCTTCTGGCTGATATAAACATAAAGGCTGGCACTTATGACCAAGTACGATTGATGGTTGACTCGGTTAGCGTGAAAACAAAAGCTGGCGTAACCAAAGAAGCCAAATTGCCCTCGAGTGAGTTAAAAATTAATACTATGCTGGTGGTAAATGAAAATTCCACAGCAAGCGTGAACTTTGACTTTCTCGCTGACAAATCTCTCCATGTAACAGGCAATGGCAGTTACATCTTCGCTCCAGTTGTGAAAACAGAAACGAGAAGTAATGCAACTGTAAACATTGACGCAGAAAGCACGGTCAATATATCAGGCGGTCGTGTAGATAATGCCAATACCGTTGGCATGGATATAGACGGCAGTGTAAAACTTAATTTCCAGATAAAAAGTAACGCAAAAATTAATTTAGACGCTAATAACGTGATTAAGCTTGAAGGAGTACTTTATTAATCCAGAATTTCAGTAACAAAATAAACAAAACCTCTGCTTATTTTATCTCACATTCCGTTTTGAGCGCTAAAATGTCAGCTTCGGTTAAGGAAATGCTATCGCCCTGATTGAGTTTATACATTATCGCTTTAGGGTCTGTCACGTGGTCGAGGTTTAAGGCGTGACCTAGCTCGTGCGCGAGCACGCGTATGAGCTTCCTTCGACTACTGAATTCATAAATATCTATTTCTCTATTCACGCCATCGCTTGTATACACGCCCTCTTCAAAGGATTCACCACGAACAATATTGATTGTATTGTACTTTTCGACAGAAAGATTAAGCGATGCGGCTAGACGATTCAAAACCACGACCAATGCATTGATTTCACTTGCTTTTTCGTAGAGAGATGCTTGCATTGTTTGTAACTTTTTCGATTCGTTTTGCAATGCCAAACGCATGGCTTCTAGCTTGTCATATTCTTTTGGTGGCGCTCCGCCCTTCTTGTTCCAAAAATTCACTTCTTCCTCATAAGCCTGGTTCTTCTGACTAAAAGCATCTATAAGGACGCTCAAGGTGCTTTTTTCTTTTTCATATTCTGCCTTTAGTATCGTGAATTTAGACTTGAGCTCCTCATAAGATGCCATACTATTCTCAACCACAATGCCAAGGCTGGCTAGTTTGCTCGTCGCTTCTTGGCGGTAATCATAAATTAAATTAACTTTTAAAACATCTTTGGATGTATCGGTAGGCGCATAGGTAAAGAGATCGAGACCGACAGAATCCTCCCATATAGCTTCCGCTTCAGCAAGGGCGCTCTCGAAATAACTTTTGGAAATATTGAATTTCGTGTCAAAGGTGCCAAGTATATAAGGTATCGGTTCTTCACATGAATCTGGGGCAAAAAGACTGTAACTTATCATGTGCCAGAGTGGTAATAAATTTTTCTTGAGCCCTGGCTGAAACTTATAAAACAGCGTCCCTAGAACAATTAAAGAGAAAAAGATTATTAAAGTTTTTTTCATGGTATGTTTATGATTATATCAAAATAATTAAATTTATAGTAAACTAAATACATGGCAATAAAATTAATATATTTTGTAAGACATGGAGAAACTGAATTAAACGCCCTTGGCGTCAGACAGGGACCGGAAGGGCATCTGACAGACCGAGGCAGAATCCAGGCGTTAGAGACAGCCAAGAGGTTCCCGAAACACAAAGGACGGCCCCAGGTTATTTTTTCCAGTCCATATGAGCGGACAAAAGAAACAGCCGAAATCATCGGGAAAGAACTTGGCATGAAGGTAAAATATTCTGATCTTCTGATAGAGAGAAGGAATCCTTCCCAGATAGTCGGTCGCGCTGGAGATGAAAGAGAAGTTCGAGAAATCGTGGACCGTATTGATAAAAGCTTCCATGACGACAACTTGCGATATTCTGACGAAGAGAACTTTATCGACCTTAAAAAGCGAGCGAAAAAATTGCTAAAATTTATAAGTGGAAGAAGCGAGGAAAGAATTATGATGGTTACCCATGGCATTTTCCTGAAAATGGTCGTGTCTTATATGCTCTTGGGAGAGAAACTTACAGCGTCTGAATATAATAAATTGAGCTACCTTAACCCAATAAACAATGCTGGAATTGCTATTTGCTCATATAAAGGACACCTATTTAAAAAAGACGAATGGAATCTTATAATCTGGAATGATTTGATTCAAACGGAAACGGAGAAATATACGTATTAAATAATATTTGCTTTTTGGACTTTATTATGAGATAATCGCCTTAATGAATTTAGTAATGCAAATTCTACCCTATGCGCAGATTATTCTTTCGGTAGTGTTAGTTTTGTCAATTTTACTCCAGCAGTCCGGCGCTGGAGTGGGAGGGGCGCTCGGAGGAAACGACGAAGGAGGTTTCCACCACACCCGCCGTGGTTTTGAAAAATTTCTTTTTTACTTGTCTATTGTTTGTGGAATTCTTTTTGCTTTATTCGCATTTCTCAGTATAATAATAAAAGCCAACAGCTAAATAAAATAGGTTAAATACTGGATTCTTTTATGATTTCTTTTTATGGAAAATTTCTACAGTCGTATACGCAATTTTAAATTGCCAAAAGAACGTGAAATAAACTTGGTCTTCTCCTCTTTCTCGAAAAAAGAGTGGATTGCTTTTATTTCGTTATTAGTGGTGCTATTATTTAGCACGATATCAATACTGGAAAGTATCAATAAATCTTTCATGGTCAACGTACCAATGCGCGGAGGAGAGATAGTTGACGGTATTGTCGGTACTCCCCGTTTCGTAAATCCGATTCTTGCAAATTCTCCCGCCGACCAAGATTTGGTTTTGCTCATTTATTCAGGCCTGATGAGAAAGAATCCTGACGGAACATTGATACCTGATTTGGCAAAAAAAGTAGAAGAATCAAAAAATGGATTGGTCTATACTTTTACTCTGAAAGACAATATTTACTTTCATGATGGAAAGCCCGTTACCACTTCCGATGTAGTTTTTACCATAGGCAAAGTTAAAGACCCAGTTATTAAAAACTCGCACAAAATAGATTGGGATGGAATAACTGTCGAAAAAATAGACGAGAAAACTATTCGATTTAATTTGAAACAGCCATACGCATCATTTCTGGAAACCGCGACACTCGGCATCATGCCAGAATCTCTGTGGAATGATTCTCATATTGAACTCAACAATGCTAATACCCATCCTGTGGGCTCGGGACCCTACAAGATTTCAAACGTGGGCAAGCAATCATCGGGGGTTATTGATTATTATGAATTAATATCGTTCAAAAAATTTGCATTGGGTCAACCGTATATTAAAAACATAACTCTGCGTTTTTATCAAAATGAAGATGATCTTGTAACAGCGCTTTTAAATGGAGAGGTAGATCAAATAAGCTCCATCACTCCTCAAAATGCCGAGATTTTGAAGGAAAAAAAATATCAAATAGAATCCTCGGTCTTGCCGAGAGTATTCGGACTTTTCTTTAACCAAAACCAGAATCAGCTTTTTGTCGATAAAACCATCACTACCTCCATTAATCGGGCGATAGACAAAGATAGAATCGTTCGCGAAGTGTTATCTGGTTATGGCATTGCCATCGACGATCCAATACCGCCCAACATGATAGAGTATCAAAAGTTAAGTGAGAAAAGTAATGTTCCACGCGAAGAAGTCCTGCAAAAAATACAAGAAAATCTATCCAAAAATGGCTGGAAAAAGAATACGGACGGATTTTTAGAAAAGACTACGACAACAAAGGGCAAAAAGGTAACCATTCCTCTCTCTTTCTCGATCTCGACAGGCAATGCTCCGGAACTTGCAAAAACTGCAGAGTTAATAAAGAGAGACTTATCCACGATCGGCATGAGGGTCGATATAAAAACTTTTGAAATTGGTAATTTAAATCAAAGCGTAATTCGCCCACGCAAATATGACGCTCTCTTGTTTGGAGAAATTATAAATCGTGAATCCGATCTCTTCGCCTTTTGGCACTCCTCACAGAGAAAAGATCCTGGACTGAATGTCGCGATGTATACTAATTCAAAAGTAGACAAAATTTTAGAAGATGCATTTATCACAACCGATGAAGCATCTAGAGTAAAGAAATACGCTCAATTCGAAGAAGAAATTAAAAAAGATATGCCAGCAGTTTTCTTGTATAGTCCTGATTTTATTTACACAGTATCACAAAAACTTAAAGGACTAAAGATTGATTCCATTATCACACCCGAGGATCGTTTCTTAAATGTACATTCTTGGTACATAGATACAGAAGGTGTTTGGAAAATATTCACTAAATGAAAAAAATGAAAAAAACAAGATTATCGTTCAGTTCTATCAGTATTGAAAATAAAAATGAAGAGAATTCGTCCACCAAGAATTTTGCGCCTGCCCATAGTGAACCGGAGCGCGATTCAAGCAGGCAAAACACTTCCAGCGGAAAACGTCGTGGAGGAGACAAAAAAAGATCAATGAAGAGTTCTACTTACCAATACTCCAAGTTTGGTAAGGGACAGAATAGAAGGTCTAAGCCGTTCGGCGCTCAAACACAACATAAAAATTTAAATGCGATGAAAATTCCTGGAGTAGAAAAAGGAGTGATCCGCATAATTCCCCTAGGAGGAACGGAGGAAATCGGCAAAAATATGACCGCAATAGAAATCGGGGAAGATATTATCGTTATTGATGCTGGCATGCATTTTTCCAATGAGGAAACACCCGGGGTTGATTACGTTATTCCAAACACAACCTATCTTGAGGAACGCAAAAATAAAATACGCGCGCTTATCATAACGCACGGGCACTTAGACCATATTGGAGGCGTTCCACTGGTGCTTTCGCGTATCGGCAATCCGCCAGTATATTCAAGAAATCTCTCTATCTTAATGATGAGAAAACGCCAAGCAGAATTCCCGCATTTACCGAAAGTCAACGAACATATTGTTGAGAAAGATTCGATGATAACTTGCGGAAAAATAAAAATCAGATTTTTCGGCGTGACTCACACGATCCCAGATTCAATGGGAATAATCATAGAGACCGAACATGGATGGATTGTTACTCCCGGAGACTACAAGCTTGATCAAATCGATGGAATCGTTTCAAAAGAAGAAGAAGCGGAATATTCTATTTTTGACAAGGCGAAAGTTCTTCTCCTTTTGACTGACTCAACCAATATTGAGAACGAAGGATTTTCACTGCCTGAGATCAAGGTGCATCAAGGGCTCGAAAATTTGATAAAAAAAGTAAGTGGCAGAATAATTATTGCCGCCTTCGCTTCCCATATCACAAGGCTCGCGCATGTGGTGAAAGTAGCCGAAGCATTGGGTAAAAAAATAGCATTGGATGGACGCTCAATGAGAACAAATATTGAAGTGGCGATAGAAGCTGGACTCTTTTCTCCTAAAAAAGATACTCTCATACCAATAGAAGAAGTAAATAATTATCCACCCAATAAAGTGGTCGTGCTAATGACCGGCGCGCAGGGTGAAGAATTCGCGGCGCTTAATCGAGCCGCCAATAAAACTCACACAAAATTTTCACTCCAAAAAGGAGACACCATTATTCTTTCGGCTTCCATCGTTCCGGGAAATGAAAGAGCGGTAGAGAAAATGAAGGACGGTCTAACCAGACAGGGAGTGCGGATTATAAGTTATCGTACCGCTGGTGAAGACTTTGTGCACGCGACAGGACACGGCAATCAAGAGGATATAAAATGGCTGCACAGAAAAACGCATCCAAAATTCTTTATTCCGATTCATGGAAATCATTATCGTCTAGTACTGCACAAAGAACTCGCAATGGAGATCGGCATGAGTGAGGAGAACATCGTTGTTCCAGACAATGGTTCAATAATTGAAATATCCTCTGACGGACAAAAAATAATAACGCGCAAAGAAAAAGCCCCAAGCGGTATCATGATGGTGGACGGTGTCTCTATCAGTGATACGCAAGATGTGGTCATTCGAGACCGTGTCATGCTGGCGCAAGATGGAATGTTTGTCGTTATCGCATTGATAGACCAAAAAACCGGAAAATTAAAAAAATCTCCGGATTTGATTTCTCGCGGATTTGTTTATTTAAAAGAAAACCAAGAACTTTTGCGTCAAGTCAGAATTATTATAAAAAAATCAGTAGAAGAGGTGAATTTGAAAATGTCCGGAAACTTAATGGACTTTGACCATATAAAAGCGAATCTGGGTGAAAATATTTCAAAGTTCTTGTATCAGAAAACAGCCAAAAGACCTTTGGTGATACCAGTGATACTAAGCGTGTAAAAAGTATGGGGCAAAATAGAAAAAAGATATATTGGCTAGTATTTCTCTTCTCCATTCCTTTTGCTCTGGCCCATTATGTAAATTCGAGTTTTATTTCTTCTTTCGTTGGAGAGAAATTTATCGGATTCCTTTATTTTTTGGGATCTTTAGGTTCAATTTTAGCTCTGGCTCTAGCCCCAAAAATATTTCAAAAAATAGGGGGGTATAAGTTTTTGCTTTTGACCACTATTCTAAACGCTTTTTATTTTCTTTTGATTGCTAATGTGAAAAGCGCTTGGGGAGTAGTTATAATTTTTATCCTTGGATTTTCTTTAAATATTTTAATTGCTTTCATCTTGGATGAATTCTTAAAAATACTTACAAAAAATAACTTGATGGGCAGGGTGAGAGGAATCCAGATTGTCGTAACTCATGTGGCTTTCATCTTGGTACTCCTTTCTTTTTGGCTATTCTTGGGCAGTCATCCTTTCAGAATAATTTACGTCGCAAGTTTTTTTGTTACTATGCTATTTTTGCTAGTTTTAATTTTCAGTTTGAAAAACGTGCCAGAGCCGGAGTATGACAAAGTAAGTTCAGTAAAATTTGTGCGGATTTTTTTCAGAGAGAAAACACTGGCGAAAGCCTATGTGATTAGCCTGTTTCTTCAGATATTTTACTCTTGGATGATTATTTACACGCCTTTGTACCTTTCTCGTCATTTGGGTTTCACTTGGAATCAAATTGGAATTATGTTTGCTATTATGCTTTTGCCATTTCTTTTGATCCCAGCTCGAGTAGGAAAATATGGAGACAGGTTTGGGGAAAGAAAAATTTTGATGGTAGGTTTTACTGTTGCATCTCTCGCTTCCCTCTTCATCTTTTTCTGGACTAGTCTAGGAGTTGTCGGTTGGACCATACTGCTTCTCGCCACTAGAGTTGGCGCAGCTATGATAGAAGTGGCAAGCGATACGTACTTCTTCAAACATATCAAACCTGAAAATGACGAATATGTGGGCGTTTTCCGCAGCGCCTCTCCTCTCTCATACATCTTGGGACCCCTTCTTGCGTCTCTGGTTTTCTTCTTTGTGCCTTCTTTTAATTTTCTATATCTCTTCCTCTCCGCCATCATGCTCTATGGAGTGTATTTATCTTCAACTATAAAAAAGAGTGATATTTAATTACTTAATTCTACTAAAATCTTTTGTGATAGAATATAAAATTTTTTTAGGATATACAGCAGTAATAATAGAGATCGTTAGTTATATAATATATTTCATAGGAATTTATAGAGGTAAAACAAAACCTCATGCTTTTACATGGTTTGTTTGGAGTATTTTAAATATAATCGCTTTTATTGCAGTTTTAATTTCTGGAGGAGAAGCTGGGTCCTGGGTTTTGGGAGTTAATGCATTAGCATGTTTTTCTATTTCTGTAGTAGGATTTATGCAAAAACATATGGATTATGATAAATATGATTGGTTAGCTTTGGTTGGCGCACTTATTGGAATTTTTTTGTGGTGGTTAACAAAAAATCCTTTATATGCAGTAATTTTAGTTACTATTGCTGATGCCACGGGTTCAATCCCAATATTTAGAAAAGCTTACCGCGCCCCATTTGAAGAAAATATATCGGCTTTTGCCATAGGTATGGTGTATTACCCGCTTGCAATTTTAGCTCTCCAATCACTAACTTTAACCACATGGCTTTACCCAGCTTTAGTGTTTTTACTTGATGGAGCTTTGGTAATTTTAACCTTTATTCGACGAAAACTGATTTTAAAAAATTAATTACATAAAAACGGAAGCCTTGCTTCCGTTTTTATGGCTTCCGTTTTTATTGATTTTTATCTGATATTTTTATCCATTCAAAAATCTCTTTTTGGAAATCACCTCTGGTTTTGAAATAATTCAAAAAATTAATTTTATTTACTAATTTACTTTCTGGACGTATAAATTCTAAATAATCCAAATAGCTACTCCATTTATACGAGTGTAAAAATTTTAAAATTTTTCTTTTGTCTTTAATTCTTTGTTTTTTCCATTCTGAATTAATTAATTTTATTGGGTTAAGATGAATGTAAGAAAATAAATATTTTGCTTGTGTATCTTTTTTCATATGTACAGATTTAAATTTACCTTCAAATAAGGACCCTGTTCTTTTGTATTTAGTGTTAAAGTATTTTGAGTAGCCAGTCAAAATCCTGTGCATGAAATCAGAAATCGCGTTTCCAGACGGAAGCCTTGCTTCCGTTTTAAGTGTTATATATAAATGAAAATGATTAGGCATTAAAACCCAAGCGCCGATGGTAACAATCGATTCTCCTTTATCATAATTCCAAGCGTCTATTTTTCTTTTTACAATATCATTACTAAAATCAATTCTTTGCCTAGAGTTACAAAGATAAAGAAGTTTTAAAAATCTTTGTCGATCTTTATCGTCTAAAAAGATTCGTTGCTTACTATTCCCCCTGTTATATATGTGATAATATTCACCTTTAACAAAATCAATCTTTCTTATAGACATGGCATATATTATATAAAACCTTAAAAACGGAAGCAAGGCTTCCGTTTTTAAGGCTTCCGTTTTTAAGGCTTCCGTTTTTATGGAGTGATATTTAATTATCTTTCGCCGCTTCGAGAGTAACAGAAATAGTTTTCTCTTCACCCCGATGAAGAATTTTCAAAGTTACGACTTGTCCAATATTTTTTTCCCGAATAATAGATGCAAGACTTGTTTTATTATCCAGCTTGACTCCATCAATTTCTAAAATTATATCGTTCTCCACAATGCCGGCTTTGTCCGCAGGAGATCCTGGAATAACCGCAAGTTCATTTTGACTTACTCCAGACTTCACTAAGACCCCATAGTCCACAGTAAGGTTGTTTTTCTCTTTCATTTCAGCATTTATAATAAGATACCGAACGCCAATATATGGTCTAATGATTTTTCCAGTAGTTTTCACGGATTCTATCACGCCCTTGATACTATTGATTGGCAGAGCAAAGCCGACACTCTGCGAGCCCTGCGCCACAGCGACATTGACACCAATTACCCTTCCAGAAAGATCAAGCAACGGACCGCCCGAATTACCGGGATTGATGGCTGCATCAGTTTGGATTACTTTATCTAGAACTTCTATGTTCCCAGAACTGTCTCCGGCGGTAATAGAACGCGCCAAACCAGAAACTACGCCCACAGAGACAGTATTTCTAAATTCTGCCAATGCGTTTCCGATAGCAATCACGCTCTGCCCTACTTCGATGGAATCAGAATTGCCCAACGAAAGAAATGGGAAACCTGATCCTTCGATTTTTATCAGAGCTATATCTAAAATTGGGTCACGCGCAATGACTTTTGCTTCGTGCTTTTCACCATCATTGGTAAAAACCGTATATTCAACATCTTTTTGTAAAACTACATGCTTATTGGTAACAATTAATCCGCCATCTGATACAAAAAATCCCGATCCTCCGCCAATTTTTTTTATCTCAGTTCCATTTTGACGATATTGTGGAATGTTTAAGTTAAAATTAAAACCTGGAAACAAATTACCGAACGGATTATTTTGATTATTCGGATTGATATAAGTTTCGTATTTAGGAACTTCTTTCGAAATAACTATAGACACGACTGCTGGACTTGTTTTCTTCACTGCGTCAACCACCAATCGTTCTTCTGAGAAAACAGATTGTCCTTCAAAAATTCCTTCAGAAATTTTTTCAGTTCCATTTTGGTTTTGTATATCTTGTAAATATTCTTTTGCAAAAAATCCAAAGAGTGGGGCTCGGAAATACCAAATTAAAAAAAATCCAATTAAAAAAATCAAAAATAAAGAAAACAAATTTGTTAGAAAAATAGAGAGAAAATTATTTTGTGAAAAACTTTTCTTTAAAAAAGATATTGAATTTTCTGATTTGACATCAATTTTAGTTGCCTGAATATTCTTATTCGCCTCTGGCCATTTGTTTAAAAGAAGTTTATTTGGATCTAATTCTTCCATAATTATTCATTATATTCACCTTTTTATTTTTAGCAAGTGGCTTTTGTAAATTTTTTTTCTAAAGGGCTTTAGACGAACTATTTTAACAAAAAGACCTTTATTTTTTAAGTCTTTTTTCAGATTTCTAACATAGGCTTTCTGATCGTAACCCAGAGCAATTATGTCCGGTTTTTCTTTTATAATGTGCGGAATATGATCCTTGATTCCGGAAAGGACTACTCTATCAACTAATTTGCATTTTTGAACTAGGATTTTTCTTTTTTTCTCATTCAACGATGCTGGTGCCTTTTTTATCTTGATTACATTTTGATCTCGCGAGACAGAAACCACCAGAAAACTCTTAGGAGTTAATTTTTTAGCTTGTTTTAAAAAATTGAGATGTCCCCTATGCAATCCATCGAAAGTTCCGAAAACCATTATCCTGGTTTGTCTGTTTTTCTTCAACATGCGGGTATTATACCAAAATTCTAAAGGATTTTTAAGACCTCATATTGACGAGCTCGCAATAATTTCCTGTTGTAATAATTTTTGGGAAATAGGCTTGCTCTTCTATTTTAAATTGGAGTATAATGTATGCCTATGACACTTACAATTACGAAAAGAGACGGAACAAAAGCACCCTTCAATGCTGACCGAATAAATAAATCCATTGAGAGAGCTTGTTACGGAATTCCTGACCCCATAAGTAAGGTCATCCAGATAGCAACAGAGACGAGACTCACCCTCTACGACGGTATTACCACCGAAGAGATGGACGCGGCCACCATAAATGCCGCATTGCAGAACGCTCAGTATGGCATGGAATTCGATAAGATAGCCACTCGCCTGCTTCTTAAGAATATTTACAAAAAAGTTATCGGAGACTATGACAATGATGAAAGTAAAGTTCTAACTAAAGAGGAATTCGCCAAGCTCCACAACACCCATTTCAAAGAATATGTCTTAAATGCAGTTGATAAAAAATTGCTTGACAGCAGGATGGCAACGACTTTCGATTTAGATGACCTGGCTCTCTGTCTAAAAATAGAAAACGACGAACTCTACAAATATTCTGGTCTCTCTACGATGCAAAATCGCTACTTGATGAAAAATGAGAACCAGGCTCCGCTCGAAACACCGCAATATTTCTGGATGAGGGTCGCCATGGGTATGTCTTTGAATGAAGAGAGCCCTACAATGTGGGCAAAGCGGTTTTATGAGAAAATGTCCAAGCTGGAATATCTTTCTGCGGGAAGTTCGAACATCGGAGCAGGCACGCCGCATCCTAAACTTTCAAATTGTTTTCTAATGGAGATTCAAGATGACATGGAGCACATCGGCAAAACAGTTTCGGATGTACTGCTCTTGTCGAAGGCAACCGGCGGTATTGGACTTTCGGTTACTAAACTTCGCGCGGAGGGATCAGTCTTGAAATCAAATAATACTCTCTCTTCTGGTCCCATACCTTTCATGCACATAATAGATTCAGCCGTACGTTCAGTACAGCGAGGCGGGAAGAAAAAAGGCGCGCTTTGTTTTTATATGGAAAACTGGCATTTAAATTTTCAAGACTTCTTGGATTTAAAACAAAACAACGGAGATGATTACAGAAGAACCAGAACTGCCAATACTGCAGTATTTATATCCGACGAATTTATGAAACGAGTGTTAGAAAATAGTGAGTGGTATCTGTTTGATCCGAATGAAGTTAAAGACCTAAATGAACTAGTGGGAAAAGAATTTTCAAAAAGATACAATGAGTATATAGAACTGGCAAAACAGGGGAAAATGAAAATGTATAGCGTCATTCCCGCCCGCCAACAATACAAGAATATTTTAGTTTCGCTTGAAACCACCTCTCACCCCTGGCTGACCTGGAAAGATGCAATAAATGTCCGCGCATTAAATAACAATACTGGCACTATTCACTGTTCTAATCTTTGCACAGAAGTAACCCTGCCGACAGATAGAGAAAACGTGGCTGTTTGCAATCTGGTTTCGATTAACGTGGCACGACATATAGTAAATGGGCAAGTAGACTGGCACCGATTAGAAGAATCTGTCCGTCTGGCGACTCGCCAGCTTTATAATCTGATTGATATTAACGAACTTCCAATACCGGAAGCCAAGCGCGCTGACAATGAAAACAGAGCAGTAGGTTTGGGACTTATGGGATTTGCCGACTCAATCGAGCAACTTGGATATTCGTATGAAGAT
>JBBUFT010000032.1:0-6429 GCA_038078035.1 Patescibacteria group bacterium | reverse complement strand
TATCGCAGACGGTGTTTTCAAAACACCGAAATCGAATTGCCCCAGTGCTTCGCATGTGGGGCATTATTATTTATACGAGAATTCTATTCTAAATTTTTTGGCTTCATCAGCGGAAACATTTGTGTCTCACGGATGGGCTTGTCGGCAAGGAAAGCGAAGAGCATTTCTCCAAATCCAAATCCACAAGTCGGAGGCATACCGTATTCAAGCATTTCCTCAAATTCATCATCCGGCATCATTGCTTCTTTGTCCCCTGCTTTTAAGAGTTCCCTCTGCGCTTCGAATCTTTCCGCCTGCCCTATTGGATCGTTTAATTCAGAATATCCATTGCCGACTTCGCTTCCAGCAATAATGATTTGGAATCTTTCCGTCAACTCACCGTTGCCCGGCATTGATTTAGAAAGTGGAGAAACAAGCTTGGGATGTCCAGTTAAAAACACCGGACCCGCAATTTTCTTCCGGCAATATTTCCACAATGTATCTATCAGCCTCTCCATCGTATTGCCATCATAAACCATCTCTAAGCTGTCCAATTTCTTTTTTACTTCATCATAGGAAGTGTCGAGAATATCTATACCCGTTTCTTTTTTAACAGTCTCGCGATAATCAATCTCTTTCCATTTTCCTCCTAAATCAAATTTATGTCCTCGTGTTTCAAACTTCATTGTGCCGAAAACATCTTGCGCAATTTTTTTATAAAGTTCTTCTGTTAATTTCATCCCATCTTTATAATTCGCGTACGCCCAGTAAAATTCCATATTAGTAAATTCTTGCAGATGATTTGCGTCCGCGCCTTCGTTCCTATATGCCCGCCCTATTTCGAAAGTCTTGGTGAAGCCCGCCGCCATGAGCCTCTTTTGCCAGAGTTCGCCAATTGAAATGCGTAAATAAAGCGGAAGTTTGAAATCTTCATTGTAAGTTCTAAACGGCGTTGCCTCCGCCCCGCCTGTGGTAACTTCAAGTGTCGGAGTTTCCACTTCTAGAAATCCTTTCTCTTTCATAAAGCTCCGTACTGTGTCCCAGAATCTAGTTTTTTTTTCTAGAATTTCTTTAATCTCTTTATTCATTATTATATCCAAATACCTCTTCCGGAATCTCTCTTCCACATCCTGGAGTCCGTGCCATTTTTCGGGGAGTGGTCGGAGACTCTTCGAAAGCATCTGCCAATCTTTTATCTCAAGTGTCTTCTCTCCCCTGTTGGTGGTGAAAAATTTTCCCTGCGCTTCCACAAAGTCTCCAATATCAACCACTTCATTCCAGAAATCAAATTTTTTATCGCCCAGAATGTCTTTTTTAAGCAGACCCTGGAAGGTTCCCGTGCCGTCGTTTAAGGTTATGAAAACAATCGCGCCTTGCCCGCGAATGGACATGATTCTCCCTGCAATCCATTTGATTTCGCTCCTTTTTTCTAAATCGCCAAAAGTGTCGGCTGCTTCTTTTAGAGAAATTTCTCTTTTTGACTCTGCTGGATACGGATCCATACCGCTATCCTTTAAGAGCCCGAGCTTTTTTATCCTGGCATCTCTAATTTCATCAATTGAAGACATCTAATGTTTAAGACACGTTAATTATTTTATAATTTACTACCCCGCCCGGAGCCGTGAGCGATATATTATCGCCTTTCTTTTTACCAAAAAGCGCAACTCCCACTGGAGATTTATTGGAAATTTTTCCAAGAGCCATGTCTGCTTCCTCAGAGCCTACAATCACATAAGTTTTTTTCTTAATGCCCCCCTTTTCTTCACCCGCTTTCTGCACGACCACCGTAGAGCCAATCTCGATTATGTCTCCTCCGCCGCCCGAAACTGTCTGTGAAGATTTCAAAATTTCTTCAACTTTGGCGATCCTCGCTTCGAGCTTGCCCTGATCTTCGCGAGCCTGGTGATATTCTGCATTCTCTGACAAATCACCCAATGATTTGGCATATTCTAGGCTTTTTAAAATTTCTTTTCTTCGTGGTCCTTTCAGATCTCTGAGTTCCTCTTCTAGGGCACGTTTTTTTTCTTTAGTTATATAATCCGCCCCTTGATTCATCTAGTTATCTTATCTTTTTTTACCCAAAAGTCAATTTTCATCTTTCGTGTCTAAAATTTTACAATTCTTTAATTATATGATAACCTGTAGCTCATATGGCGAAAACTTTAATCGAGGTCAAGAAAAATCCGAATGAAACCAACACGAGTGTTTTGCGCCGTTTTTCACGCAAGATTCAAGAATCAGGAATAATCCGCAGGGTTAAGAACACTCGATATAACATAAGAAAAGAATCAAAACTCAAGCAAAAAATGAGTGCACTGAAGAGAATGGCTCGCAGGCGCGAAATAGAGCATCTTCGCAAGCAGGGCAAAATGGTGACCAGATAAATATGCATTTTGGAAAATTAAAAAACGATATTTTGGGTAAAGACTATTCCCTCTCAATTGCGTTCGTTCCCGAAAATAAATCTCGAGAAATAAATAAAAAATACAGAAAAAAAGACAAGGCGACCAATGTCCTATCTTTTTCTTTGCGAAAAAATGAGGGCGAGCTCATATTGTGCAAGCCTGTGATAAAGAGGGAAGCGAAAAATTCTGGGAAAAATTGGCAAAGGTGGCTCCACTTTCTGGTTATCCACGGAATGCTTCATTTGAAAGGCATGAAACATAGTAGTACAATGGAGAAAGCAGAGAATTTTTACTTGCAAAGATATGATAAGAAATATTTCGGTGGGGATAGACATAGGGTCCAAAACGACAAGAATCGTAATGGGCGAATTCGTAAAGGGAGAAAAAAATCCTAGAATTATCGGCGCAGGAGAAGGTGAAACAAAGGGAGTAAGACATGGGTATGTTGTCAATTCTGCCTCTTTGGTAAATTCACTCAGAAATACGCTCAATACGGCTGAGAACTCTTCAGGCATTAAAATAAAGCGAGCATTTATTGCGCTCGGCGGCACAACCTTGCGCGGAGAGATAAGCGGAGGTATGTGTGTAATCTCTAAAGCAGACGGCGAAGTTACCTCGCTTGATGTTGGTAAAGTATTGCAAGACTGTGAAGATAATTTAAATTTAAATAATAAAAAGGTTGTCCAGGTATCGCCTGTTTATTTTCGGCTCGACGGGAAAGAAGTATTGGGCCGCCTGGAGGGAATGTACGGTACCAAGCTTGAAGCAAAAGCTATTTTTGTAACTTATTCTATGCAGCATCTAGAAGATTTGCTTGAAGCCGTAGCGGAGGCGGGAGTAAAGGCGATAGATATCATAGCTTCACCCGTTGCAATCTCCCATCTTGTATTGTCGGAGAAACAAAAAATCGTGGGCGTGGCATTAGTTGCCATTGGGGACCAGACAACATCACTTTCTGTTTTTGAAAATGGATTATTAATTTCTATCAAAACTTTTTCCATAGGCTCCTCTGATATCACAAACGATATCGCATTAGGATTAAAAATCCCGCTTGAACAAGCAGAACGCCTTAAGAAGGGAGAAATTGAAGAAACACACCAGCACAAAAAACTCAAAGAGATTGTTGAAGCGCGTCTTTCTGATATTTTTGAATTAATAGAGAATCATTTAAAAAAAATAAAGAGAAACGAACTCCTGCCGGCAGGAATCGTGTTTGTCGGCGGCGGCGCGAATATAAAAGGTCTTGAAGAATTATCGAAGTCCGTGCTAAAGCTGCCGTCTGGCATAGGAACTACCGAGCTTTTCAGCAACTCGAAAACAAAGCTTCGAGACCCCTCATGGTTTACCGCCCTCGGTCTCATAATGTATGGAAAGGATGACAATAGTTATTCAGACAACTCTCTAATAAATCTTTTTAAAGATATAAAAAATATAGTAAAATCAAGCGTAAAGCAACTAATACCGTAAGGTAGATTTTAGGTTGCAACCTTTAGAAAAAGAAGAAAACTTGCCCTGTACTAAAGTTGTTTTGGCGCGGAGTTTGCTTTTTTTTACTTCGGTGATAGTATGGGCTTTGTATAAGCTAATTCACCCTGTTCGCCCCGCCGGGCGGGGCAGGGACAAGTAAAGAAATATATGCCAAAAATAAACCAAGCAATAGAGAGTTTCGCCCGCATTATGGTTGTGGGAATAGGAGGATCGGGGAAAAACGCTGTTAATCATATGATAAACTCCAAGGTCAAGGGTGTGACGTTTATTTGTATGAATACTGACACCCAAGACCTGCATCATTCACAAGCTGAAAAGAAAATTCACATCGGTAAAAATCTTACAAAGGGCTTAGGCGCCGGAATGGATCCAGAGCTTGGGAAAAAAGCCGCTGAAGAAACTAAATCAGAAATCCAAGACGTGATTAAGGGAGCCGATATGGTTTTCATCGCCTGCGGAATGGGAGGAGGCACCGGCACCGGCGCAGCTCCAATAGTTGCGCGCGCGGCTAAAGAACAAGGAATATTGACTGTCGCGGTCACCACCAAGCCTTTCTTTTTTGAGGGCAGCCACCGCATGAAAATAGCGGATAAAGGGATCGAAGACTTGGCGAAGGAAGTAGATGCTGTCATTATTATTCCGAACGATAAACTGCTCCAGCTGGCTGATCAAAATACTAGTTTTAAAGATGCTTTCGCAAGTTGCGACGATGTGCTCCGTCAGGCGGTAGAGGGCATTTCAGACCTCATTACTACTCCGGGAATCATTAATGTTGATTTCGCGGATATTAAAGCGATTATGTCTGACGCCGGAAGCGCATTAATGGGTATTGGTACCGCAATTGGTGAAAAGCGCGCTGAAAAAGCCGCGCTTAACGCAATTAATTCTCCCCTTCTGGAAGTTTCAATCCATGGCGCCAAAGGAGTATTATTCGCTATCTCTGGCGGTGATGATTTGACTATCAATGAAATTCAGGAAGCAGCTAAAATAATTACAGAATCAATCGACAAAGACGCAAAGGTAATCTTCGGCACCATCAAGGATGAAAAACTAAAGAAAGGCGAGCTGAAAGTCACAGTTATCGCTTCCAGCTTCCCTGCTGATATGCCTCGCAAAAGTCTTTTTGCAGGCGCGCCCGTGGGTCAAACATTGCTTAAAGAAGAAAATGCGGCTGCCGCCAAAAAAGAAATACATAACACGATACAAAGCGGAGCTGGGAGCAAGAGCGACTTTTTAAAGAAACCAGAGAAAAAAGTGGAAGTCATCGAGGACATCATTGAAGATGACGGAGATGAATGGAGCGCTGTTCCAGCATTTCTAAGGAGAAAAAAATAGAATTTAAAATCTTTTTCGAAATCAAACTTTTTCCGGTACGGATTTTTTGAAGCTTAAAAAATCCTGAAGTTTGCTCGCCGTCGCTCGCAAAACCCCTCCAAAAGTTTATTTCGAAAAATTTCTAACAGAGAAAAGTCGTGTTTTTAAGAAACGTAATTTGTGTGATATAATCGCAGATATGACTTACGATTTAATAATTATCGGCGGTGGACCGGCAGGGACGGCGGCGGCCGTGTATGCCTCGCGCAAAAGGCTTCAAACGCTTTTGATAGTTTCTGAATGGGGCGGACAGAGTATTGTTTCGGAACAAGTTTATAACTGGATTGGAACTCCGGCTCTTTCGGGCAACGAGCTTGCGGACAATTTCAAAAAGCATGTAATGGCAAATACGGGAGAAGGGCAAACTCTCTCCGTAAAAGAGGGAGAAAAAGTAGTTGATTTATCAAAAGCTGACTTTTCCGCCCAAGGCGGACCAGCCTCTGGCTGGAAAGTTAAAATTGAATCCGGCGGAGAATTTTTAACTAAAACAATTTTAGTGGCAAGCGGCAGCGGCAGGAAAAAGCTCGTTGCCAAGGGCGCGGATAAGCTAGAACATAAAGGTCTCACCTATTGCGCCTCTTGCGATGGTCCGCTTTTTGCAGACCAGGACGTGGCGGTTATTGGCGGGGGCAACGCTGGGTTTGAAACCGCTGCGCAACTCCTTGCTTACTGCAAATCTGTCACCTTGCTCCATCGCAGTGATTCTTTCAATAGGGCAGATGAGATTACCGTGGAAAAAGTTTTAAAAAACCCAAAGATGAAAGCAATAAAAAATGTGGATATTCTGGAAGTTAAGGGCGAAAATTTTGTGCAGGGTTTAGTATATAAAGATAGGATCACCGGAGTAGAGCAAGAGCTCAAAGTCTCGGGCATTTTCGTGGAAATCGGCCAGATTCCAAATACAGATTTTGTCAAAAACATTATGGAGCTTGATAAATTCGGACGTATTAAAATAAATCCATTAAATCAGAAAACCGATATTCCGGGCATCTGGGCGGCAGGAGACTGTACCAATGTCCTTTACCACCAGAACAACATCGCCTCGGGCGACGCCGTCCGCGCCCTGGAAGACATTTATCTGGCAATACACACGAAGTAAATTGAAGATGAAAAAAGTAACCGCCTGGATTACATAGAAAATCATTCTGAAGTGAATAATAAAATTATCTCGATAATTCCGTCA
>JBBUFT010000031.1:0-12676 GCA_038078035.1 Patescibacteria group bacterium | reverse complement strand
ATGGCTCCATGCTTGACTGATTATTTAAAAGTTCTTCCAGTCGATCCTCAAAATGGTTCATGGACGAGTCCCACAGTGTATAATACAGATTATACTGTTTTACTTGTTAGTGCTACTACCGGACAAGTAACTATTGCTGCTCCTTCTGCGGAAGGAATAACAATTTCCGTCACTCGCTAAATAAATTTATTTAGTCACAAAAAGCTCCTTCTCGGGAGCTTTTTGATTTCATATTCATCCCCTCCATAAAATTTGTGAGAAGCTTAGCTTCTCAATGTAATGTCGCTAGGCAAGACCTAGCGACAGACCTAGCGGTAGAAAAACTTAGTTTTTACTTTTTTGTTTAATTGTGCTCCACACAATAATCAAAATACTTATGACAACATATAAAACACTCACCCACCGAAATATCTGTTCAGGATAAGGAGAGAAATAATCACCAGAACCTGGGTCTGGATAAAAAATAAAAAGTAAGGTAGCAAGAGGAATGAACCATTTTGCGAACTTTTTCCATGCAAGAAAAGCGCGGGGGAGAAATAGTAATATCAGAAAAACCAAAGAGAGTGCAGGCATACCATAGAACAATGCAAATGATCGAGTAATAAGGTTGTAACAGAAGATACTTTTTCCACAATCATAAAACTTTAATAAAAAAATACCCACCCCAAAACCAGCAAGAGAAAGTATAAGTGAGAGTAATATTATTTTTCTTGTACTCATACTTTTATTGTACCACATTTTCAATTATCTTAATCCAATCACGGCATTGTAGGTGCCTCCATCATCCAATTGCGCAGAAATTTTATACCACTGACTAGGCTGAAATTCTTTTGTATGCCAGTTATAGATATATTGCTGGCTTATAGGGTCCCACTTGAATGTATTTCCAGCAGTTGCTGGCGGGCTGTACACAGATTCGTCGACAGAAGCGCTCATAAGAACTAGCAAGGACAGTCCTTGCTTGCCTCTTACTTGCCTCTTGTCTAGACTACTAGGTATTATATAATATAATTTTACTTTTTCTATTTTTGAAAAATTTAAATAAGCTTACAAGAGTAAAAATAATAGGGGGAATAAAAATATGCATACCATTAAAAGAAGGTACGCCCCCCCACGTACCACCAAGAGTAGGCTTAAAAGAAATTACAAATAAAACTACAAAAAAAAGTACCGCTGGA
Source organism: Patescibacteria group bacterium (assembly GCA_038078035.1). Lineage (GTDB taxonomy): Bacteria > Patescibacteriota > Minisyncoccia > Phycocordibacterales > UBA9973 > UBA9973. Next base: position 11,498 of record JBBUFT010000031.1, on the reverse strand, counting down.
ATGAAAAATTTAGCAAATTTATGCCACCTATTCAAAGATTCCTGATTTATAAAGAACAAAAAGATGGATATAAAAAGAAAATTAGAAAATAAAAATAAAAATGAAGATATAGTAATATCACTCCAATGATAACAACTTACGTCTCCTAAATACTTTTCACAAAAATGAAAAGTTCTAAAAACAAGATTAAGGAAAGAATTGACATATTCGGTTATAGAAATAATTAATACAATAAAAACCAAAGAAACAAAAAATAGAAACGAGCGACTTTTTATATATTTCATATTAACTCAATTATCTAACAGTTAATGAAAAATATCAATCACTTCAGCCCAACTACCACAGAGTAAGTCCCTCCATCATCCAATTGTACCGATAGTTTATACTCCTTACCGGGCTCGAATCCTTTTGTACTCCAATTATAAATATATTGCTGACTTTCGGAGTCCCACTTGAACGTATTCCCAGTAGTTGCTGGAAGGCTATAGACTGCTTCGTCTATAGAAGCACTCATTGAGAAAATTATTTTTGGAGAAAGAAAAATTGGAGGGGTATTCGTCTGTAATATAGTACCATCTGTTTTCTTTAACTGAAATTTAACAGGGATAGTACTGCCGGCTTTGAAAACGCTTAGTTTTTGATTGGTCTGATAAGTTGTGTCATTAATTGGCTGAAGAAAACCATTAAAAGGATGAGGCGTTACAATACCACCCAGCTGTGGGTTAAGGACTATATCTATATCTCCATCTCCATCTTTGTCTATTTGCATTGGTGATAAAGTCGTTAAATCGTTCTGTATGTCTATGCTAACTTTTGTATTTGGTGTAACTGGAATGTCTTTGAAGGTTGTACCAGTAATATAATTGTCTCCCTGAAATTCATCTATATTAAAAGTAAATGTACCGGTATCTGTGCCCTTAATTTTAATATTTTGTAATCCATTTTCAGATAAATTTAAATATTTTCCTTCACCAAATTCCATATATGAGGAATTGGTAATATTTTCTTCAATATAGCAGAAGTCGGAATCTAATGGACACACTTTGCCTGTGTGGTCATCGCCTGCATAAGCTTCTAGGGTAACGGGAGAATGGATTGATATACGAAAACGATTTTCAGAATCAATCGGGGTTGTGGTACTTAAATAATTATCAATTATTGTTGTTTTTTGAACTATACTAGAAATAAATTCTAAAATTGTTTGGGTTTCAAAAATATTTTTATGCTCACTATCTATCGCAAGAAAGAATTTATCTTTATTGATTTTTAGTAGATTTACCCAGTATTTCTCCGCATTACTAAGAAAGTTAGTATAATGCGCGCTTGGAACAACGACCGTACCATCACCATCCGCCGTAAAACGAGGCCTTTCGTCCATTATGTACGGAGGGCAAGTCACAGCTCCAGGTGGGCAAGATACTGATTTTGGATAATATTCCATACTCACAACAGTATCCAAGCCCCACCCCGCAACCTCTATTACCCGCATATCTTCAGGCGGAGTCCATGCGTCTATGTTGTCGTGCAGGTTTTCTGCTTGAGTAAAAAGAGAAGAAGAAAGGTTGATAGGTAAATTCGTTTCACCAATAAGTGGATTTGTTCTTCCTTCATTGCCAAAAAGAAAATCTTTATATTCATCATAAGAATCAATTGCACTGCCAAAAGCTTGAACCATGTCCGTTGTTATTCCAGAAGGAATTGAGTTATCCACAAATGTTGCCGGTGAAGCGCTGACATGATTAATATATTCTCTGCTTGGTAAAAGTCCATAGGCTCCAAGCATATTGCGTCCAAGCTCACGAGCGTGAATTTCATCTAAAAGCCAACCACTCAAAATTCGCTGGTCATATCCATGGAGTATTGCTGGCACCGCTTTTGCTGTACCGATTTCTGGCACAGCTACTAAAATAAGCACATTCACATTATCAATTAAATTATTTACTCCCGCATCTTTATCATCCTGTAATTTTTGCAAAAGGGCTTTAGCTAAAAGCCCGCCATTACTGTGCGCCACTATAGTTACCTTTCCATTCTTTGATGCTGACCCCACCAGCGACTGCAAAGTGTCAATTAGTGATACCTTGTCATCTTGATAATTGGTGCCATTATTCACAATATCGTCAACACTCTGTCGCCAATCATAAGCATACGATTTCCAACTGTTTATTTTGGAGTCTGCCACAAGCTGATCCATTGTATCAACAAAACTTTTATAAATATTTTGCCCTCCAGGACCTGTCGGAAAGGGTGTATTTGTTTCTTTTATAATGTCTCTAGTATAAATATTTGGATTCATCGGGGTTCCATCAGGATTTAAATACAAATCTTCAACATCACTTTTTGTATTCGGCTCCCAAAGCTGATCCTCACCGATAATACTTCTTTGTTTATAGAGCCTACTTGACTCAAGCCCCGGCAAGAAAAGGACATTTGAAAAACAGTCTACGGTACATGCAGGTTCTCCAATAATAAGAAGACCATCTATGACATCGAACTCTCCGTGTGTACAAGAATTTGGATCTCCGCCATTAATGTAAATACAATAATGTCCATCGGCAATCTGCTCATCATTATTATTACCATTAACGCCCATATTGTCCTGCATTCGCCAAGGTTCAAAATTATTACAAGAATGACCGTGTCCGAAGATTGTCCCATCTTTTAGAGAATTAACCCCGCCCACACTTGGCTCGGGGCATCTAACCAATATATCTTTGAAACCCGCTGGAGTGATGCCACCATCATGAAAGTCAGAATAAGTGATACCGGTAGGACCAGTATAAACTGTAGCATAAACGGAATGTGCACCCCAAAATGATACCGCAACAAAGATCACTATCCCCAACCTCAATGTCTTTTTCAGCAAAATCATAATACCCGCATACTACCAATTTAAAATTAAGCGTCAAGTTCCACTTCAAAAATGAGAAGAATATGAGAAGCTTAGCTTCTCATTTATTCTAATAGCATATCTTTTAGTTCTTTTTCTGCCTCTTTCTTTTTTAGAATTTCTGGCAAGACTGTATCACAAAAACTTTTATATTCTTTTAAACTCCCAAATTGCCCTAAAATAATCTCTTTAGAACAAAATTGTTTCGCTGTCTTCTCTGTGTATTCTTTATAACTTGATATTTGTAAATTCTCCATCCACTTTTTATTTAAACTTTTATGTACTTTAGTATTTAAATTTACATACACACTCACATGTAAAAGATACCCATTGGAGTTTATGTGTTTTGCTTTATAGGGCCCTTGAAACAAGGATCCACTTCTCTTTCTCTGCTCATTAAAATAATTTGTATAACCAGTTGAAAGACGATGCATAAATTTTTGTATACCATCATCCACTAGTGGTTCAAGAATAAAATGATAGTGATTTTGGTTTAAACAAAATGCTATAAAATTTACTAATTTTCTATCTTTATGAGAAGCTACGCTTCTCATTTTTAATTCTTTTTTTCTTCGTCTTGAATCTAGATAAACACTTCCTACTGGATCTTTAGTGTTAAAGAGAGACATGCAAAAAAGAAATCTATTCAAATCTTGAGGATTCATAAATATATCTCGTTTGTCGACTCCCCTATTGTAAATATGGTAAAATTCTTTTGTCGCAAATTTTATATTTCTCATACAGAAAAGTATAACATGAGAAGCTTAGCTTCTCAATTTATGTTCAATGTTCAATATTTATGGAACTCGGAGATAAACTGGAAAACAAATTCCGCCTAGATGCAAACCAAAAAAGAGCACTTGCGAGACTCAAGCTTTTCTCCGTAGCTGACCTGCTTTATCACTTCCCTGTTCGCTACAGCGACATAAGCACGGTAAAGAAAATAAACGAGCTAACCCCGGGAGAAGTGGCGACGGTTTATGGTAAAGTTTCAAATTTGAAAACTAAAAAAGGATTCCGTTCAAAGATTCCAATGGCAGAGGGGCAGATTGAAGATATTTCTGGGAGGATAAAAATAATCTGGTTCAACCAAGCCTATCTAGTAAAGATGCTCCATGAGGGAGACAGCGTAAAGCTAACCGGCAAAGTGACAGGTGGAAAGAACAGAACTTATCTAGCCAATCCAGAATTTGAAAAAATTCCCAATATGCCGATCGATTCCCACGACACCCTCTTCGCTAAAGGAAATGATAACGGAGGCTTCTCCTATCCTGTCTATAATGAAACTCGCGGTATAACTTCTAAATGGTTTTACCACGCGATAGAGAAGATATTGCGAGATAAAACACTTGATGGAACAGAAGACTATATTCCAGAGGAAATTCTTAAAAAATACAGTCTCCCAAGCCTGAAAACTGCGCTCGTCTGGATTCACAAGCCTAAAAATGCGCGAGACGCCGAAAGCGCGAAGAAAAGATTTGCTTTCGAGGAAGTTTTTTGCATTCAGCTGGAGCGTCAGCATGATAAATTTGAATATCGAAAAAATAAATCTTTTCAGGTTATCCCAGATGAGAAAACTATAAAGAAATTTTTAGAACGTTTTCCTTTCGAGCCAACAAATTCCCAAAAAAAATCTATCGGTGTGGTGTTGGACGATATGGCGAAAAATTTTCCCATGTCCCGTCTTCTTGAAGGTGATGTCGGAAGTGGAAAAACTGCGGTAGCGGCAACAGCAAGTTATGTGGCAGTACAACAACGTCCAAATGGACAAACCTTTGGCAATTTGCAGGTAGCTTATATGGCACCTACAGAAATCCTGGCGGCACAACATTTCGAATCTTTTATACAATATTTTTCACACTTGCCAATAAATATCGGCCTTATCACCGGCTCAGGCTGTAGGAAGTTCCCGGCAAAAACAATCGGCCCCGTCGATAGCGGGGTAAAATGGACGAATATTTCCCGCGCGCAACTTTTGAAATGGGTAGCGAATGGAGAGGTGCCTATACTCATAGGCACACACGCCTTAATCCAAAAAACGGTTAAATTTAAAAATTTGGCGCTGTGCGTGATAGATGAACAGCACCGGTTCGGCACAGCACAGAGAAGAAAGTTAGTCAAAAAAGATGCGAAAGGAAATATAAGCGCTCCGCACTTGCTCTCCATGACCGCCACCCCCATCCCCCGCACGCTTGCCCTCACCATCTACGGCGATCTTGACCTCTCCCTCCTCGATGAAATGCCCACAGGACGCAAAGAAATAATTACAGAAATTATCACACCCGACAAGCGAGACGAAACTTACGAAAAAATCAGACAAGAATTAAAAAACAACAGACAAATGTATGTGATTTGTCCGAGAATATTCGAGGCGGACCCAAAGAAGGAATTAGCGCTCAATGTAAAGTCGGCGGTTGAAGAGGCAAAACGATTGAAAAAAGAAATTTTCCATGAATATGAAGTGGGCGTATTGCACAGCAAAATGAGCAAAGAGAAAAAAGAAAAAGTAATGCAGGAATTTACGGAAGGCAAAATAAATATTCTCTGCGCCACATCGGTAGTGGAAGTCGGGGTGAATGTCCCCAATGCCACCCTTATAATAATAGAAGGAGCGGAACGTTTCGGCTTGGCGCAACTTCATCAGCTTCGCGGACGCGTGATCAGGAGCACCCACCAAGCGTATTGTTATATCTTCGCTGATGCCAAAAGCGATAAAACCATCGCAAGGTTAAAAGCTCTTAAAACCGCCAAAAACGGCTTCGAACTCGCAGAGCTGGACCTAACGCTTCGCGGCGCGGGAGAACTCGGAGGTGTAAAGCAATGGGGCATCACCGACCTCGGAATGGAAGCGATTAAAAATATAAAAATGGTTGAAGCCGCCCGCTTTGAGGCTATTCGTTTAATAGGAGAGGACCCAGAACTCACTAAATATCCCCTGCTGAAACAAAAAGTCCACCAAAAAGCCGGCGAGTTTCATTTTGAATAAAATAATTTTTACCTGCTTTGCGCTAGTTTGTGCAAAATCCTGCAAGGTTCAACGATGCGTGGATCGATGATGTTGTAGAAGGCATTTAGTCCTTTACGATGCACAGTCACAAGCTTCGCGTGACGAAGAAGCGCTAAGTGTTGCGAAACATTGGCTTTACTAATGCCAAGCTCTTTGACTAATACTTCTACTGGCATTTCCTGCTCGCGTAAAAGATTTAAGATTTCAAGCCTTTTGGAATTAGCTAATATTTTATAAGTTATGGCATTGCGCTCATAAGCTGTTCGCGGTAAGGGTCTTTTGATTTTCATACGAGAAGTATGAAATAAGTTGCAAAAAAATGCAACCATTAGTGTGAGAAAAAAGCTTCGGTATAAATCAGGTTTTCTGGCACACCTTTCGCTCGAAGACCTTTTCGCATATCGCGAACGAAGGCAATCGACCCACAAATTAGAAATTCAACATTTGCGAGAGATTTCGAGAGCAAAGAAATTTCTTTCAGAACGCGCTCGGCTGTTATCCTGCCTTTTATTTTTTCCGGATGTATTTTTGCTTGCCTGGTGATAAAATGTTTTATCTTTAAATGGGGGTGCCTTATTTGCCAAGAATCTAGTTCATTTTTAAAAATAATATCGTCTTCAGTGCGACTGCTATAAAAAAGAGATATTTTTCTCCCGGAATTTTTCATTAAGTGTTCCATGATAGTCGCTCGAAATGGAGCAATACCTATGCCTCCAGCTAGCATAACTAAATGAGTATTTTCTAAATCGCTATAAAAAAACCCGTATGGCAGAGAACCTGTAATAATCGCGCCTTCTTTGAGTTTAAATAAACGGCTGGAAAATTCTCCAATTTTCTTGACTGTAATGGAAAACTTTTTTTCCCTGGGCGCGCTCGAAATGCTGTAAGATTTTCCTTGGGAAAAGCCAAATTCCGGAAAATAAATATCTATAAACTGCCCTGGGCAATATGATGGCAATCTAGAGGTGGTCGATAATGATAAAGTAGCCACATTTGGCGTCTCAATCTTTTTACTGACTACTTTGTATTTTATTTTTTTTGTTTCTTCTTGTTTCATAATCCCTGATCGCTTCTCGAAGCGCCATATGTCCCAAAACAGAACAATGATATTTTCTGTCCGGTAATCCGCCGAGTCGTTCAATAATGTACTCGGGTGTGAGTCTTTTCCCTTTTGCTATGGGCATGCCGCCTCGCTCCGTAACAATGACAGACATCATAGAAGTAGAAGCTATCGCTGAAGCGCAACCAAAGGTGCGCCATTTGCATTCCGAAATTCTTCCATCCTTGTTTACTTTGATCCAAACCGCCATCATGTCTCCGCAAGCCGGACTTCCAACGATGCCTAGCCCGTCTGCTTTATAACCCGCTTCATTAAGCAAGAGATTTCGCGGTTTAAAAAAATGATCCTTCACAGTATCACTATAAAGCCAATCTTCCACATCGCAAGTTGTTTTATTTTTTTTCTTTTTCATCCCGGTACTAAAATTTTAATAATAATTTTTTTCTTTGTGTCCCGTAATCAAAATTTAGTGCGGGACGGGTGTTTTTTAAGAGTAAGTATAGAAATACTTTTTAACTTATTAATTATTTCTGGAAAAAATTTTAGCACGACATCAAGCTGTTCTCTGGTGGTTGATCTTCCCATTGAGAAACGGATGCTCCCATGCATCAAATCCGGGTTTTGTCCGATAGCGGAAAGCACATGCGAAGGACGCAGGTCAAAGGCAGAGCAAGCGGAACCAGTCGAAGCTCGAATACCGTATTGATCGAGCATGAGTACAGCCGATTCCCCTTCAATCAAAGGGACTGAAACATGCACCGTGCTGGGTATTTTGTTTATGGGATGACCATTAAAAATAATTTCTGGAATTTTCTCTTTTAATTTTTTAATAAAATATTTTTCGAGGTTTTTGAATTTTTTATACTCTGAATCTCGTATTTTTTGCGCTTTTTCCAGCGCTTCAGCAAAACCAACAATCAATGGAATGTTTTCTGTTCCAGCGCGAAGATTTTTTTCTTGTTCTCCTCCTACGATAATCGGATTGAGCTTTACATCAGACTTTTTATATAAACAAGCCGCACCCAAGGGACCGTATATCTTGGAACTATTGACAGTCATAAGATCAACTCCTAATTCTTTTACATCAAGCGACAGTAAATTGCTCGCCTGGCAAGCATCCGTATGAAGTAGTGGACGAAAAAGCGGATTTATTTTTTTTAGCGCGGAAACTAACGCCTGCACTGGTTCGATCGTCCCTATTTCGTTATTTACATACATTACGGAAATCAGAATAGTTTCCTTTTTTATAAGAGTCAAACATTTTTCAATATTGATCATTCCATATTGATCAACTGGGATAATGTCGATTTCAAAACCTTCTTTTTCTAAAGATTTAGCGGCTTCCAGCACTGCCTTGTGTTCAATCGCTGAAATAAGAATACGCTTCCCTTTTTCTCGATTCCCCCGAGCGACACCGAGGAGAGCCAAATTATCCGCTTCAGTTCCTGAACTGGTAAAAATAATCTCTTCCGGCAGGGCATTGATTATTCGCGCAATTTTACCACGCGCTCTTTCGAGAACTTGTTTGGCTCTGCGACCATTCGTATGTAAAGACGAAGGATTGCCATATTTAAAATTATAATAGGGCAACATTTTTTTTAATACTTCTTGATCTATTGGCGCTAAAGCCGCATAGTCTAAATATATTTCTTTTGTTTTTTTATCTGATTCCACAGTATTGTACATATTTGCTTAATTTTTTTTGTAAAACTTTTAATTCTCTATCGGAATAGGTTGTTTTTCTTAAAAATTGAGGGTTCAAGATTTTAGTGGGAATAAATTTCTGTAAGTAATACTGCCTTGCTCCCCTTATCTCTTTGCCTATTTTCTCTAGATCTTGGGGGGTTACAAGAACTTTGACTAAAGTTGTTCGAAACTCGTAGGGAATGGATGAAGTCATTAGAAGATGAATACTTTTTCGAATGGCTCGCACGTCGACTGGATGAGAAACAGTTTGGCTGTATTTAAAAAGGGGAGATTTGATATCCATCGCGGCATAATCAATTAAATGGTCCTTAATCAATCGCCGAAACATTTCGGGGTTGGTGCCGTTTGAATCAAGTTTAACGGCAAAGCCGAGTTTTTTCACTTTTTTTATAAACACCGGCAGGTCTTTGTGCATTGTTGGTTCTCCGCCGGTAATAACCAATCCGTCCAAGATTCCTTTGCGTTTTTTTAAAAAACTTAAAATTTCTTTTTCAGTCCATATTCTCTCTACTGTCTCATCCACTAATTCCGGATTGTGGCAATACGGACAGCGAAAATTACAACCAATAGTATAAACCATACAGGCAACTTTCCCCGGATAATCAATTAGGGTAAATTTTTCCAATCCACCGAAGATCATACAAATGTAAGCTGCTACTTTGGGATAGTTGCAAGAATGGAATTGGGAGATAAAACCTCTTCGCCAAATTGCGGCTTATACATTTCTCGAATTTTATATTCAGATTGTTTGCCGGCATTCCAAGCCGAAATAGGTCTTAAGTATCCAACGATTCTAGAATAAATTTCGCATTCTCTATTGCAAATAGAACAAAAAATATGTTCTCCAGAGAGATATCCATGAGATCCGCAAACACTGAAGGTCGGCGTCAAAGTAAAATAAGGAAGTTTGAAATTCTGACAGATTTTTTTTACTAAGATGGGCACAGCAGAAGGATCAGCGACTTTTTCTCCCAAGAAAAGATGCACCACTGTTCCGCCAGTGTATTTCACCTGCAAATCATCTTGAATGCTGAGCGCTTCGACAATGTCATCCGTGTAATTCACCGGCAGATGAGAAGAGTTGGTATAAAAAGGCTCAGCTCCTTTTCGATATTCTTCTTCATTAGCCACAATGATATCTCTAAAAAGTTTCTTGTCTTTCAGCGCTAAGCGATAAGCGGTGCCTTCGGCTGGCGTGGCTTCCAGATTATAAAGATTGCCGGTTTCTTTTTGATAATCGATTAGTTTGTGACGCATAAAGTCCAGCGTTTCTAACGCAAAAGCTTTTCCAATTTCAGAACCGATATTTTCTCCAAGCAAATTCAGAATTACTTCATTCATTCCAACTAAGCCGATGGTAGAAAAATGGTTCTGCCAATATGTGCCAAAACCTTCTTTGATTTTTCTTAAATAAAATTTCGAATAAGGATATAAATTTGCATCGATTAATCTTTCTAAAACTTTTCGTTTTATTTCCAGGCTTTCTTTAGCGATGTCCATTTGTTCTGCAAGAAATTCAAAGAAAAACTTTTTCGCCTTCTCAATATCCGCCGTCTTTTGCCTAGCCCGATAAGCAAGTCGGGGCATATTTATCGTTACCACGCCAATCGATCCAGTCAGGGCATTTGCCCCGAAGAGACCTCCGCCCCGACGATCAAGCTCTTCTAGGTCGAGTCGAAGTCGGCAACACATGGATCTGGTATCTTCCGGCTTCATTTCAGAACTTATGAAATTGCTGAAGTATGGTATGCCGTATTTGGCAGTGATTTTCCAAAGACCTTCAAGATTTGGATGATCCCAATTGAAATCTTTTGTAATATTCACAGTTGGAATAGGAAAAGTGAAAACTCGACCAGCCGCATCGCCTTCGTGCATTACTTCAAAGAAGGCGCTATTCAATAAATCCATTTCTTCCTGAAATTCGGCATAAGTTTCTTTCTGTATTTTACCGCCGATGACAACCTGAGTATTTTTAAAATTTACCGATGGCGTCAGATCAATCGTAATGTTTGAAAATGGCGTTTGAAAACCAACCCGGGTCGGCACATTCATGTTGAAAATAAACTCCTGCAAGCATTGCTTAACTTCTTTGGGTGAAAGTTTGTCAAAGCGGATGAAGGGCGCGAGCAGTGTGTCGAAATTCGAAAAAGCGATCGCTCCAGCTGCTTCGCCCTGCAAGGTATACATAAAATTCACAATCTGCCCAAGCGCGGTGCGAAGATGTTTCGGCGGGGCAGATTCAATCTTCCCTGAGACGCCTCGAAATCCTTCGGTCAAAAGATCCATTAAGTCCCAACCCACGCAGTATACTGCCAGAGTGCCTAAATCATGCAGATGCAAATCCGCATTTTCATAAGCATCTCTAATTTCTTTTGGATAAATTTTATTCAGCCAATATGTTTTGCTAATTTCTGAAAAAATATAGTTGTTCAGTCCCTGAAGGGAAAAACCCATATTGCTATTTTCTTTCACCTGCCAATCCTTTTTTTCTAAGTAGCCGTCGATAAGTCCCAGGGATGCGCTAGTGGCAAAAGCGCGCATCTCGGCATGCTGCTGCCTATATATCATATAGGCTTTAGCGACCTTTTTAAACTTTGAACGCATCAGCACTTGCTCTACTATGTCTTGAATTTCTTCTACTGATGGATCACGCCCAACGATCTGCTTAAGGGCAATCTTTACTGCTCGGGTTGCGAGTTTCCTCGCTTCGACATTTCCAAATTCACCCGTTGCCATACCCGCCTTGTTTATGGCATTGACTATTTTTTCCCTATTGAAGGGGACTATTGACCCCGTGCGTTTTACGATTGACTTGAACATGCTTTTGGAAAAAT
>JBBUFT010000030.1:0-3559 GCA_038078035.1 Patescibacteria group bacterium | reverse complement strand
GCGAAGGGATAGACAGCATGTCGCTGAACCCCGATACGGTTATTAAAATTATTCTAGCGCTCGGAGAAAAAGAAAAAAGCGACTAAAATCGTTTTTGTGCGGGATGGGGTAATCGAAACCCCGTCTAATCCTTGGGAAGGATTCATTTTGCCACTAAACTAATCCCGCCTTCGCTAAAGCTACGGCGGGCAAGCCCGCCTACCTGATAAAATATATCGTTGTTTTGTCTTTTGAGCAAGTATGCTACAATAGCGTCATTACAAATTAGTTATTTTATTTTTATGCCCGATGCAACACCTGCGGTGACAATTTATTCAACCCCGTCGTGTCATTTTTGTCATATGGCTAAAGAGTTTTTTAAGGAGAAAAACGTAGCTTATACGGAATATGACGTAGCCAGCAATGCTGAAAAAAGAAAGGAAATGATAGATAAAAGCAAGCAAATGGGCGTGCCGGTAATAATCATTGGAAATGATCTCGTGGTGGGCTTTAATAAACCAGTGATAGCTCAACTACTTGGAATTTAAATAAAAAAATAATAGGGAGGCGACGCTGTTATACGTCCCTCCCGTGGCCGGATGGTTGTTGTCCTCTCGCTCTCCGACAAAGCGAGGGGAGGGGTCCTAAAGACCCCTTTCGCGGTTATCCTGCACCTTTCGGCGCATGACGATGACCCCCAACAGAACAACCGCCAGGATGGCGCACACGACCCGAATGATCGTCGGATCCGCCAAAGCCCCCAGCGACTTCGATACCCCGGGTAGGATCGCCCCCGCGGCGACCGCAATGAAGCCTACCAGCAGGGCATATTCCACCAGGTCCTGACCGTCTTCTTCTTCTCGCAGAAAGGCCAAAACCTTTTTTCCTACATTTCGCATGGTACACCTCTTTCGTCGAAGACTCTAACAAATCCCAGAGAGAGAGTCAATGAGAGTATTTCAAATTATTCATGTTTATGATAGATTTATTAGGCAATATGCCCTCGTAGTTCAATGGATAGAACAGTTCCGTCCTAAGGAATAGATGTAAGTTCGATTCTTGCCGAGGGCACAAAACGCAAAAAAGCACTCTACTATGCTTTTTTGCGTTTTGTGCCGACCGCAGTGCTGTTTTGCGAGCACGCAAAACCACGAGGGGCGGGCTGCGAAAATTTCGAGCTGAATTCTGCTGGGAGCAGAGTTCAGGGCGAGAAATTATTTGTAGCCACAAATTTGGAATTTTGTGTTCTTTGTGGTAGAATTTTTCTATGTTTGGAAGACTACCAGGTGGTGGAAAAATTGAAAAGGGCAACCAGTTACCGGATGATGAATTTTCAGTTTTACAAGGCGTGCCCTCTCCCGACTTTCTTGATCTCACGCTAGACCATGGACTCAGAGAGGTTTTAAGAGAGGGGGGGAAATCAAGAGCTGATCAAGCGACAATTAAGGGGTTAAAAGAGAAACAAGGTATTGATTCTCTAACAGGACTGTTAGCGGAAGGGGAGGTAGAGTCCAGATTGGATAAATTAATTACAGAGTTAAATTTCGTAGGTGAACAACGCAGATCTACCTTGGGTGCGATCATGGTTGTCTATCTTGACCTGAATGATTTTAAACAAATAAATGATCAACGTGGTCACGCTTTTGGTGATCAGGCTCTGGTTATTTTCGCCAATCGGCTTAGATTAGTGACAAGAGATCTCATTTTTCGATTGCATGGCGATGAATTTTTAATACTCATGCCGATTGCAAATGATAGAACTATTTCAGACGAAGTTTCAAAAGGAATTTTTAAAAGACTCCAAGCAGAGATCAATGATAATTTATCCGTAGAAGATTTACCCATTTCTGCTGCAATGGGGTATATTGTGCTGAAAAAAGGGGAACGCAAAAGTGCTAAAGATTTACTCCATGAGGCTGATCAGAAGATGTACGAAAACAAAAGAGAAATGAAGTTGGGATCAAATGGGCGTAGTTAAATTTCAAGAACCTTTTATTTCTTAAATTATTATGTTAAATTGTAGCCATGGATCCTGAATCCAAAAAGCTTCTGCAAGATACCCTAACGCTTACGAAAGAGAATAACGAGATGCTTCACTCCATGAGGCGCTCGATGCGTTTTCAGCGTATGATGACCATATTGTATTGGGTGCTCATTATCGGCTCTGCCCTTGGCGCTTATTATTTTATACAGCCATACATAGATCAATTAATGGGGGTATATAGCGGGGCAGGTGACGTGCTCGATAATATTAAACAGTTCGGTCAGTAGTTTTTATAGCAAATAGCAAGCATGCCTGGGTAGCTCAGTAGTAGAGCATTTCCCTGAAGAGGAAGTGGCCGGCAGTGCGATTCTGCCCCCAGGCACAAAGAATAGTAGCTTCTAAATTGACCTCACTTTCACAGTATTTTTCTTTTCTTTGTCTACTTTCTGGAGTTTGATAGTCAGGAGTCCGTGTCGCTCTGTTGCGTCAACTTCTTCTGGTTCCACTTCCGCGGGGAGCGAGATGGTGCGGGAAAACTTGCCCCAATAAAGCTCTTTTACAAAATAATTTTCTTCATCCACATTTCTAGATTCTTCGCGCTTGCCGGAAATAGTCACGATGTCTCTGGCGATCGATAACTCCAAATCTTCCGGCTTCACTCCGGCAACCATTGTTTGGATGACAATGTCTCCTCCGGTCTGGTAAACATCGACGGCTAGTTCAGCTTCTTCGCTTTCTTCTTCAATCCAATTGTTTTTTTTACCGCCCTTTTCTGCATTTCCCGAAAACTTTCTCTTTCCTTCTTCCGGTTCATCTTCCATCCGGACGCTTCCAGCCAATCTTTCAAAAAAACTCCTCTTTTTTGGTTCCATAGTTTTTATTAGTTAATCTATTAATTCATTCTTCTTATTTTTTCAAAAAGTAGCATAACAATAATAGTAACGACCCACAAAAAAGCAAACACTTTCAGAAAGTCACTTCCATTATTCTTTATTATAAAGAAATTAAAGATACTATGCAAGGCGCTAGCTAAAAAGAGACCGACTAAAAAATGCCATTTTCTGGCAAATCCTCCCGTGTGAAGCGAGATTCCCACTGCAATACCCACTATAGCGCTTGAAACTGTATGGAGGAGAGTCGAACCAAGAAATCTTAATTGACCCGTTAAGAGACCTACTGCAGTCGCGCCCAAAGAGAGCGGTTTAATCAAAAATAGGGCATTTTCAAGCGCCGCAAAGCCCAAAGCCCCGGTAATCATATAAATTGGCCAATCTATCGGCTCATCGGCAAAATTTGTTTTGTAAAGCACGATCGTCACGGCAATAAATTTCATTATTTCTTCCGCGGTTGCCCATAGAACCAGCTCCCATCCATACGAGGCTACATGAGCCTGTATGAACTTCTGAATAGGCAGGACGAAAATAACCGCTATTACGCCCATAATGAAAATCACAGACAACAATCCCTTTGGCTCTGGTTTCTGTTTGTCTTCTTTCAGCCAAAACCACAGCCACAAAAGAGCGGGGATTATTCCACCAACAAATGCTAGAAACAAAATTTTAGGATCGTTTGTCATAATATCGGTTTTGGCCCGCC
>JBBUFT010000029.1:0-1775 GCA_038078035.1 Patescibacteria group bacterium | reverse complement strand
GTGCGGAAAGTGTATCCGTCTTTATCTAAAGTAACATTTTTTGTTCCGTTATTTATCATGGGCTCGAGCGCCACAACCATGCCCGGAACTAACTTCTCCCCTTTGCCTCTTTTCCCAAAATTCGGGATGTAAGGATCCTCATGTATCGCCCGTCCTACCCCATGCCCAGAGAGAACCTCTACAATGCCGTATTTACCTTTCCCTTTCGAACGGATGAAGCTTTCTACCGCATAGCCAATATCCCCTACAGTATTGCCAGCCTGCGCCGCATCAATGCCTACCTGGAGGGCTTGTTCTGTAATCTCCAAGAGTGCCCTACTACCTGCGTTAACGACCCCCACTGGTACAGTTATTGCCATATCAGTAAAAAGTCCATTATGCTTCAATCCCAGATCAATAGAAACAATGTCTCCTTCTTTTAATATTCTGCCCCCCCTTGGAATCCCATGGACCACTTCATCATTTACAGATACACAGAGTGCGGCTGGAAAAGGAATTTCTGCGCCAGCTGGTCGGTAATTCAAAAACGCCGGCTCATCTCTGCCTTCACGAATCAATTTTTCCGCGTAGATGTCCAAGTCTTTTGTAGAAATTCCAGGCGCTACTTTTGCTTTTATTTTATAGAGTATCGTCGCCAGACGCCTGCCACCCTCTCGTAGTATTTCTATTTCTTCTTTGGTTTTTATAATTATCATGCAAGATTAGAAATCGAGAGCTAAAATTATTTCTTTGTGCACGTTTTCTATTGTTTGCTCTCCGTTGATAGTGTAAATTTGATAGCCAGTTTTTCCCCTAAAATAATTCATGGCGGGAATTACATTGTTGATATATTCATCAAATCTTTTTTCTATTCCCTCTTTGGTGTCATCGTGTCGTCCGCGGAGTAAGTTTCTTTTCATTGCTTCTTCCTTACCAACTTCGATATAAATAATTTTTATGTTGTCCCTTTTGTACCATTTCATCATGGCCTCGAAACTTTGAGACTGGGGTATTGCTCGAGGCCATCCGTCAGTAATTAAATGGCTATCTTTGGTAAGAGAATTTATAAGCATATTCGTGACCATGGCATCGGGGAAAAACCCGGGCTGGAGTTCTCCTCGCGAAACAGAATCTCTCATTAGAGAGGCTGTATAAGTATCGGATTCGATAATTTTTCGAAACTCATCCCCGGGATAGGCATACAGACAAGGCTTCTCGTCTTTTGCTTTCAAAAAGTCCATCAAGAGCCTGACCTGGGTGCCTTTGCCCGAACCCACTATTCCAAAAAATACGAATGTTTGCGGTTGCATCTTTTAACAATACAAAATTTAGCTTGAATAATCAAGGCTTTTATAATAGAATGGTCTTATTATGAAAAGACTTGGATTTAACATAGTACTACTCGGAATGATAGCATCCGGTAAAGAAACACAAGCTAATATTTTAAAAAAGAAGTATGTTTTAAAATTTGTCGAGTCTGGTGTGTATTGGCGCAAACTATTGAAAGAAAAAAGTGCCGATGGCGACTGGGTAAGAAGGACAACTGGAAAAGGAAGCCCCGCGCCAGTATCTTTGATGAAAAAATTTCTTGTCAGCGAAATTTCAAAAAAACCAAAAAATAAAGACTTGCTTTTCTTAGGAAACCCCAGACTTAAACCCGAAGCGCAACTTCTCAAAAAGATACTTAACAGAAAAAAACAAGATTTTTTTGCTTTATACATCACCCTGCCTGATAAAGAGGTGTATAAACGTTCTCTGAAAAGAAAAGCAGGAAACATGAAAGAGATTTATAAAGT
>JBBUFT010000028.1:0-8684 GCA_038078035.1 Patescibacteria group bacterium | reverse complement strand
TGTATAAACGTTCTCTGAAAAGAAAAGCAGGAAACATGAAAGAGATTTATAAAGTATTCGACACAAAAAAACTTATTGCCAAAAGAATTGATTATCATAAAAAACAAGTCAGAAAAACTGTTAAGTATTTCCAGAATCTGAAAAAATTAAAAATCATCAACGGCAATCACCCCATCCCGAAAGTTACGAAGGATATCTTGGAAGCTATCGGAGAATATCAAAAAACTAAAAACTAATACTCCCGCATGGAGACTTGGGCGTCGATCTTTTTCATCAGGTCTAGGACTACGGAAACCACGATGAGAAGGGATGTACCGCCTATAGCAAGAGAGGCAATGCCTGTGATGTGTTGCATAATTATCGGCAAAACCGCGATAAATCCAAGAAATACCGCGCCCAGGAGCGTGATGCGACTTAAGACTTTCGAAATATAATCAGAGGTCGATGCGCCCGGACGAATTCCGGGAATAAACGCGCCGTTTTTTTGCAGATTAGTAGAAAGCGCTTCAGGATCAAAGGTGACGGCTGTGTAAAAATAGGTAAAAAGAAATACGAAAATAAAGTAGAGCACACCATAAAGTATAGAAGTCTGAGAGAATGACATGAGGATACTAGAAATTTTCGCAATTATCGTATTGCCAAAACGCGATAAGAAAGTGCCGATCATCTGCGGGAAAAGCAAGATAGATAGAGCGAAGATTATCGGGATGACCCCCGCTTGATTCACTCGGAGAGGCAGATACGTGGACCCTCCCCCGTACATTTTCATTCCCCGAACGCGTTTAGCATAAGTTACTGGAATCGGTCTTTCGGCTTCTGTCACAAGCACAATCCCTGCCACAATGAGCGCTCCTGCCACAATAAACATTAAGAAAAGAGGAATTTGGGATGGATCAAAAGTAAAAATTAGCTGGCTGACATCTGATGGAATTCTAGAGACAATACCAGCGAAGATTATGAGCGAGACCCCATTGCCAATGCCAAATTCAGACATAAGCTCTCCGATCCACATCAAGAGTACCGCTCCCCCGATGACAATAAATAAATTCGTAACTTTGTCGAAAGTCGTTAAATTAATCAAAATGCTTTGACTTTCTAAAATAGCCAAAAGGCTGAAACCCTGAATAGCCGCAAGTGGAACAGTAAGCAGTCTTCCATATTGAGTAAATTTTTTCCTGCCAGCTTCGCCTTCTTCATGATAAATTTTCTTCAATGCTGGAACCATGATGGTCAGAAGTTGCATAATAATTGAGCCAGTGATATATGGACCGACGCCAAGCATTATTATAGAAAGGTTAGAGAGTCCGCCTCCTGAAAATATATTTAGGATGCCGAAAAACTGGTTGTTAGCAAGAAATCGATTAAGCGCTAATGTATCAATCCCAGGAATAGGAATGGCAGAGAGTAATCTGAATACTATGAAGGCAAAGAGCACGAACAAAACCTTCTTCCGAAGAGAAGTATCTGTCCAGATTAATTTAATTTTATTTAAAAAATTCTGCATGTTTTATTTTATTACTATCTTTTTTCCCTTAATGCCCAGGCGCTTGCGAATTTCGGAAAACTTCTCTCCCTGGGAAGCTAGATTTACTTTCGGCAATGCAAACAACTTTTGGATGGACTTAAACTGATATCCCCGGTTCTTTGGCAGCTTTTTAATAATATCACGAAGTTCCGGACGGCGTTTGTTTCCCGCGCGAGCTGTCTGTCCCTTGCCTCCGCGGCCTGAAGTCTTCGCATGCTTGCCTCCACGGCCGACAATGCGATCTTTCTTATTTTTATGAGTTCTTTTCAAATTATGTATTTGCATAAGATTTGTTTATTCTGTGGGAATAATTGCGGCTAGGGCTTCTGGAATAATTACTGGGGGAACTTCTTTATTTTCTGTAACAATGCTCTCAGCCACCCCCTTTATATGTCTTACAGATATAGCGGAAAGCGCCGCCATCACTGCCTTAGCATTGTTCAATTTATTTTTACTATTAGATAAAATTTTTCCCGTAATGTCTTTCATGCCAGAAAGCTTCACTATATCGCGGACGACTGAACCCGCCACGAGTCCGCGACCTTGATTGGGCAATAGTTCAACATAAGAACTCGAGAATTTAGCAGAAAGTTCGTGGGGAATAGACATAGTCTTGGTGAGATTCAATTTAACCATATTTTTTTTCGCATTTCGAACTGCCTTATTGATGGCAAGAGCGGTATCTCCAGCTTTCCCCAAACCCAAGCCAACACACCCTTTTTTGTCTCCTGCTATGAGCGCAACGCTGAAAGAAAATCTGCGCCCGCCAGCCACAACCCTCGTTACACGACGAATATTTATTATCTTTTGATCAAATTCTGGTTTCGGCTTGCCAAAAGAAGAAGATCTTCGCCCGCTATTCTTTTTTTCGTTTCTTTTTTCCATATTAAATTATTTAGAATTGAAGTCCTAAAGCCCTGGCAACATCCGCAACCGTTTTTATTCGTCCGGTATATTTGAATCCATTGCGATCAAAAACGACCTGACTAACTTTTGCCATCTTGCAAGCCTCCGCTATCATGCGGCCCACTTCTTTAGCCCTCTCTGTCTTTGTTCCTTTTGCAACCTTTACATCGCTGGCTGAAGCTATGGTTTTACCCGAAAGATCATTGATTACTTGGGCATAAATAAATTTATTCGAACGGAAAACAGTCAGTCGTGGACGAACATCGGTGCCTTTTATCTTCACCCTGATTTTCTTCTTTAGCCTTGTTCTTTTGTTATTTTTCTTTTGCATCTGATTATACAGTCTTCTTGCCCTGCTTGCGCCTAATAACTTCATTTTCATAGCGCATACCCTTACCTTTGTAAGGTTCTGGTTTTTTCAAAGCGCGCAATTGAGCTGTGAAGCTTCCTACTAATTCTTTATCGATACCAAGAATGGTAATATTATTTTTTTCAGCCGTGGCTGTAATCCCTTCTGGTATTGGCACAATAACGGGATGAGAAAATCCTAGGGCAAAATTAAATTCTTTGCCTTTGACTTCAGACTTGAATCCTACGCCTTCTAAGATCAATTTCTTTTGATATGGGGCGATGACTCCTTCTATCATATTTTTAATATGCGAAGCATAAGTACCCCAAAGAGATTTTGAAAATTTATCGTTTCTCTTTGCATTCAAAGTCACCATTTTGTCTGTAATATTGATTGTGATGTCATCTCTGAAATCTTTCTTGAGTGTGCCCTTCGGCCCCGTCACCGTCACCGTGGCGCCACTCTGGCTCACTTTGACCCCCGTTGGTATTAATATTTCTTGTTTGCCTATTCTTGACATAATTTTATCTTTGAATTTTCTTTATAACTTTATGAAGTTTCTACTTTATGACTACTACCATATTTTAAATAACGCCTCTCCTCCGACTTGCTCCTGTCTGGCAGCCTTGCCTGATAAAATTCCCTTGGGCGTCGAAAGTATAAGCAACCCAGAGCCATTTCGAACCTTGTGAATATCTTTAATCCTGAAATAAACACGGCGAGATTGCTTGGAGACTCTTTCTGCTTCTGTGATTTTAGGTTTTTTATCCAGGTAGGCAAGCTCTACTTCGAGTACTGGCTGGTCTTTTCTGATTTTCTTAGAAAAAGAATTAATGAAACCTTCCTTTTTTAAACATTCTAGAATCGCATATTTCATCTTGGAATACGGCAAGGCCACGGACTCTTTGCCAGCCAGTGACCCATTCTTCATTATGATTATCATGTTTGAAATTGAATCCATGGCTATAAGTTGAAAGTTTGTAAAGTTATAAAGTTCATAAAGCATTACCAAGAAGATTTTCTAACTCCCGGCAACATCCCTTCGTTTGCTAATTCTCTAAAACAAATACGACAGATGCCAAAATCTCTCATGAAAGCATTGCCTCTGCCACAGCGAAAACATCGATTTTTAGCCCGAGTGCTAAACTTCGGTTTCTTCAAAGCTCTAGCTTTTACTGATGTTTTTGCCATATATAAAATCGCCTATTTTCATAGATGATATCATGTATCTTTTCTTAAAGCCTTATTGCAAAAGAAATACCAGGTCTTAAGGAGAAATACAGATCAACCTACTTTTTCGGGCTTTTTCATACTAGCAGATTAGTATTTATTAGTCAATGAAACCTAAGGTTTTGATATTCTTTTAATGATTCTCGAACTTATATCTTCCGTAACTAAAGCTACTCCACCAGTCAGAGCAAGGAGCAGGTAAAATCATATTTGGGTTCGGATTGGGCATATTATTTGGTTCAAGATATGTACCTAGAATATAAAATCGCCCCCAGCTTGCCGGGCAACCGGAGTAACCAGCGCTATAATGAAAATAATGATACCCATCACAATTTCCGGTTTTGGTTGGATCTCTCGGTGCATCATTCAAAATTCCCGGCATTTTGCCATTTAAAAATGGATAGTCTTTATTACCTACATCCCACCCACTACAGCCGTCATTATCACCATCAGGATAGGTTCCATTGGTCAGAAAATACTGATCAAGAGCCAGTTCTACTGTATGAAGTTCCAGCATTCGTTTAGCATTACGCCCTTTCACTCTGGCACTGTTTAGGCTTGCCAGTACTATGGAAGATAAAAGACTTATAATAGCGACAACAACTAACAACTCAATTAAGGTAAAACCAGCTTTTTTAAAAAAATTTTGTATATTCATCAAAGTTTACTCTTCTGTAAATGACGTAGGGGGAGGCAGGGGCGATATTTTAGATTCTCCTCTTTCCCTTAAAAACAAAAACAACGAAACCACGATTGCCAGAACAACAAACCCTAAAAGAACATAATTCGCCTGATTCTCTTCTTTTACTAATCCACCGGAATACTTTATAATCCATTTTATGATTTTGGGAGTAGTTGTTTCGTTATAATATTTCACTGCTTGCCAACTTTTAGTATTGCTTTCTGCATCAGTATCAAACTTTATACTCGAGGGCTCTTTATTTTGATTCATAAGTTGCATTATACGCTAGCCTTGAAACATTGCAAGTGGATCGTAATGGTATACCAACGTCATTTAACATAAAGGCATTCTAATAAAAAAAGAAGGCAAGAGGCAAATTTATATAAATAAAATATATTATTATTTCTTTTCTTCCTCCTTCTTAAAAGGAATGCCGAGAAGTTCGAAGAAGGCGGTGCCTTCTTTTTTGTTTTTTGCAGTTGAGACGAGGGTTATAGACATACCGAAAACGTCCCGAATATCTTCGTCTGCTGTTTCTGGAAAGATTGTGTGCTCTTTTATGCCGATAGTGAGGTTGCCAACATTGTCCACAGCGTCACGAGAAATTCCTCTGAAATCTTTCGTACGAGGCAAAGCAACGTTTATTAACTTTTCCAAGAAAGCATACATCCTTTTCCCGCGCATCGTGACCACAACCCCGATAGGATCACCTTGACGAACCTTGAAAGACGAAATTGATTGTTTCGCTCCTCGAAGCGCAGATTTTTGTCCAGTGATTTTGGCCAGGCGATCTCTTATCGCTTCGTTTTTATTTTTATCTTTCTTAATCGCGGTGCCTGTCCCCACATTTATTACGATTTTCTGCATCTTGGGCGCAGCCAAGGCATTTTTATAATGAAAAGATATTTTCATTTTTTCGAATGCTCCGTTTTCTTTTTCTTTTACAGTTGAATGTTTTATAGGCATTTTATTTATTCTGATTTTTTAACATTAGAAGCGTGTATCGGCATTGCGATATTTATCATCGAACCTTTTTCGTTAGATTTTCTGGGACGCTGATGCTTCTTCATCATATTCAATCCTTCCACAATCACTTTATTCTGCGCAGTTAAAACGCGGATAATTTTACCCTTCTTGCCTTTGTCTTTGCCCGTTATTATTGTTACACTATCTCCTTTTTTTATTTTCATATTATTTTATATTACTTCCTGCGCTAAAGAAATTATTTTCTGAAATCCTTTTTCAGCAAGCTCTCTCGGAATCGGTCCGAACACGCGTCCGGCTTTTGGATCTTGTTTGCCTTTTTCTAAAATAACCACAGCATTATCATCAAAACGAATATATGACCCGTCGCGTCTGCGGTACGCGCTACGAGTACGCACGACGACAGCCTGATGCACATCCTTTTTCTTGACAATCTTTCTGGGACTCGCAACTTTGACAGAAATAATAACGATCTCGCCCAGGGTCGCATATCTTTTTTTTGAAGAGCCTAATATCTTGAATACCTTTCCTACGGTACCTCCGGCATTGTCTGTTATTTTTACTAATGTTTCATTTTGAATCATAAAATTTAAATTACGGTAAATCTTTTATCTTTCGAAATTGGTCTTGTTTCTATTATTTCCACAGTATCTCCTATTTTGTATTTATTCCCTTCATCGTGCGCTTTGTATTTTTTACTAACTTTGTAAAACTTTCCGTATAAAGGATGCTTTATAAATCTGGAAACAGAAATAACGATAGTTTTATCCATCTTGTCTCCTACAACCACACCCTTCAGGGTGCTGTTCGTTTTGATTTTTTCTTTTTTATTTTCTGTTTTCATAATTATTCCCGCCCGACCGAACGGTCGTTCGGGCGAGTTTGGTTGAGTATCGTCAAAATTCTGGCTATTTGTTTGCGTAATGTTACTCCCTCTTTTGTATTTTTTGACTTCGATCCTTCGGCTTTAAATCTAATAATTCTTATTTTTTCTTTCAAAATAACGAGTTCCCTTTTCAGCTCTTCTTCCTTCATTCCTTTTAAATTTTCTTTATTTATTTTAGCCATATAATTATTGCTTATGAGCTCTTGAAATTATCCTTGCTTTAATCGGCAGTTTAGTACCGGCTTTTCGGAGCGCTTCACGGGCAATTGGTTCTGGGGCGCCATCTACTTCGAAAATAACGCGTCCAGGCAAAACGTCAAAACAATATCCCTGCGGATCTCCCTTTCCCTTTCCCATGCCCACCTCTGCCGCCTTGGCGGTAAAGGGGCGATCTGGAAAAATACGAATCCAGTATTTTCCAGCTTTAGTGAGAGTTCGAGATATTACCTTGCGAGCGGCTTCGAGCTGAGTGGACTTGACGCGCGCTTGGGTTTCAGACTTAAGGCCAAAAGAGCCGAAAGAAAGCTTGCTTCCTCTGGTGTCCGGCGTCATCGCCTTTGGATTGCTGCGCATGGTCTGCCATTTTCTAAATTTTACTTTTTTCGGTAACAACATATATTTAATCCATTTTTTCAGCCTGAGGCTGATCTGTCTTTGGTGAAAATTTATTTTTATCTGAAAAAATCTTACCGCGATAAATCCAAACCTTTATACCAATGACACCATAGGATAAAGTCGCGCGTTCACGCTTGAAGTCTACATCCGCTCGAAAACTCTGAAGTGGAACAGACCCTCGTTTAAGCTCTTCAGTGCGGGCAATGTCCGCTCCGCCCAATCTCCCCCCCAAGACTATTCTTGCTCCCTCCACTCCGCGGGCTGACATTACTTTTTCAATGATCGTTTTTATAACCCGACGATAAGGCATTCTTTTTTCAAGTCCCTCGGCAATCATGTATGCCACAATCGCGGCATCGGCTTCTGGATTAGCTACTTCAACAATCTCGAGCTTGAAATCTTCTGGTTTGGGAAGCTTTAGTTTCCCCATTTTATTTAAAATATCTTCTTTGAGTTTGGCTGCTCCAGCGCCTTCACGTCCAATAATAAGTCCGGGACGAGAAGTCTTAATAATGAATCGAGTAGCCTTCCTGCTTCTCTCAATTTCAATAGTAGATATATACATGCCGCGTAATTTCTTTTCTAGATACTGTCGTATTAAAACATCCCCCTTCAGATAAGAGACGTATTTTTTCGGATCGGCAAACCAGCGAGATTTCCAATCCCTCAGTATAATCAATCTATGCGCGTATGGATGAACTATTTTTGACATTTTTTTATCTTGATTTCTTTATTGCTACCACTTTCTCTCCCAATAATAAATTTATATTGCTGGTTCGTTTATTTATTCTGTGCCCGGTGCCCATAGCTCTTGGCATCATCCTCTTCATGGTAATACCCTTATCTACTCGTAATTCTTTTATAAATAAATTATCTTTTTCGATTCCGCTTTGTTTTGCATTAGAAACCGCGGAAAGCAAAAGCTTTTTTAAGGGCAGTCCGGCGCGTTTTGCTAGAAAATTAAGCTCGACGATTGCTTCATCCACTTTTTTGCCTCTTATAAGCCCCGCAACCAAACGTACTTTCCTCGGAGACTGTCTGTAATTTTTTAAAAATGCTTTCATGACAATTATGTTTCAAAATTATGTCTTCTTGGCGCCTTTCGCATCTGCTGCGGCAGCTGTTGCGCCCTTGGCTGCTGTTATTTCCGCTTCTTTCTTTTTTTGCTCAAGCTCTTTCTGCATCTTTCCGCCGTGTTTTATAAACTTCTTAGTTCCCGAAAACTCCCCTAGCCTGTGCCCTACCATGTCTTCGGTAACCAACACATCAATATGTGTCTTGCCGTTGTGAACGCCGAAAGTAAAACCGAGCATCTCTGGAGAGATAACGCAAGCCCGGCTCCAAGTCTTGATTGGAGGAGTGGAAAGCGGGTTTTTACCGGCAATCTTTTTCAAGAGCCTTTCATCTACGAATATGCCTTTTTTGATTGATCTTGTCATGGAAAATAGTAAACAAAAAGCTCGTAACGAGCTTGGTTTTATATTAGCAAATAGGGCTGAAATGTCAA
>JBBUFT010000027.1:0-7817 GCA_038078035.1 Patescibacteria group bacterium | reverse complement strand
AGGGACGCTAAAAGCTGATGTAACGAAAAGTTCACGCTCCACACGACTGGGATTGGTCGAATGGCACGTAGCATCCCCAATATTGTATCCGACAGAATCTATGGTAGCTAGCGCTGGGGTAACAGCTTTATTTTTAAAAACATTCACTTTTGCGCAACTTGTTCCTAAACTGCCTAGACCAGTAATTATAAAATCGTAGGATCCAGTATCAGCAGTTCCAACAAAAGAAATCGGAAGATCGGTCGATGTGCAGTTTATGGTGGCTGGATGGCCAACTCCATCTAGGGGGAAAGAACTTCCGGATAATTTATCATAGAATAAAGCGCATTCAGCGCCAGTATCAGCCGCAAGAAAAGCATCATTGCTGTTTCTAGAAGAAGTGCTAAAACTTATTTCTTTGAATGTTATATTCGCGACACTTAGCGCTATTGATAGGATCAGGCTTGTGAGTGTAACCGCAAAAAGTATCACAAACCCCGAACGAAAGCCCTTGGCTTCGTACGGGGCAAGCCCTTTTTTAAGAAAACTTTTAATTTTTAATTTTATTTTTGTCATTTTACTTGTGGGGTAGTGAGCTCTGCTCTACTACCCTATTCTACCCAATTGAATAAATTATCCGAAAAAACAATACTGTAAGTGCCAGAACCCTGGTTCCAATAAACGGTGGAAAAAACTTTCGTTTCATTGACGCTAATTTGAACTATGTTAATTTTTCTACTATAACCAGAGTACACCCCTCCGTTATAACCATACTTCCCTGTAGTAGAATCATAAAGCAAAGGAGCGTTGGAACAGGTAGCAGAAGTACAGCTTGGCAAAAGAAGATCCGTCATCGGCATAGAAGAGTCAGAAAAAGATACGTTGCTCTCATCAAAATAACAGCCATTAGCAGTTGCGCAAATACTACTGGATGGAAAGGTGCCCCCTGCGACCTTTGTATTAAAGGTGTTCCAGCCAACGGGACCAGATGCGGAATAAAGCACATAAGTATCGCGTAAATTTTTAATATACTCTACCCCTTCCTCTGCTAAATAAGAAGCTATCATCTTCCTTTTGGCGTAACTAGCGCCAGAAATTCCTTGAGATAAAATTGACAACAGCGCTAAAACAGACGCAACGAAGATGGAAATAGCCACAAGCGTTTCAAGCAGAGTGAAGCCTCTATTCTGACTATTTACTTTTTTCAAAAAAATTTTCATTTTTTTATAAATTTGTAATTAATTAAATATCTATCAATCTTTGAGACACTGAAGTTTGTAAGGAAAAAGGCGTGTCGACATTTTGATAAGTTATTTTCCCAACCAGTTTGATAGTAACAAAGGGTTGTTGACTATTGGTCGTTATAGACTCAGCGCCCAATACTGAAAAAGAAGAGGCAGACGTATCGATAACTACTTCATCAGGAGTAAGTTGAGTAAAACTTGCTGAATTATAGGGTCCCGATGTTGATTTAAAAATTTTACCGCTACCGCTTATATAGTAAACCCACTGATCGTTGTAAGCATTAATGCTAGGATTGCCATATGCATATTCAAAAGCTATCGCCCAACCACTTGCACAACTCCTTGGATCATCCATACTAGAATCATCACCGGTTGGAATCGATTGACCGCTAGGGAAACAACGATAGTTGTATCCTATTCTTAAATTTCTGGACATATCTTCCATGACAAAATTTAAATTATCCATAATTGAACGCATGCTTTGCGCTTTTCTATGAAGCATATTGGCATTTAAAAGCGCACCCATGCTTATCGTGGTAATAACTATAAAGAGAGAAACCGCAATCATTGTTTCTATTATCGTATATCCTCCAATCCCAGAATGATGAGAAGGACCGCTATTTTTATTTAAAAGTATTTTTATCATATTGTAAAAATCATATTTCTCGTCAATTTATTTGGATTCTACCGGAAGGATACACTTTTATTTTAGCGATAGTTCCTTTTTGGGAAATCACACTAATCTCTGCATGGTCTACTGAAGAATCTGAAAAGGCAGTTCCGGATTTTATTATAGCAACACTATTGGGTCTTATAAAACTAATGGTTAAATCACTCAAAGGAACAACTGTGGCATCTTTATAAATAATATCTAAACTTGAAATACTATTTCCTTTCGTGATAGTTATTTTCTCTAAGCATTCTCCTGTGCAATTTGAAGCAGAACCATCAAATAAGTTATTGTTGTCGATGTCGACAAAATACGCAAAACTCTTATTGTCCGAGCCGGGGCTCAAATAGACCCCATAAGACGGTTTCCATGTCGGGGTAATTGAATAAGAGGGTGGCGGAAATTTACCAGAGAGAGATAACTTCTGAGATTCAACAACCTTGAGCGCAATATCGCTCGATAAATTTTTTATATCTATTCTGTCTTGAAATAAACCATAATTATAAAGAACCACGGAAGACAAAATAGAAAAAATTCCTAAAACAACAATAAGTTCTACATAGCTCATCCCTCTGTCCTTCTTTATTTTTTGATTAAAAAGTTTCATAAACTAGAAAAGGGGAAAAGATGTAATTCCAAAATAAACGCCAAAAACGCGCCTAAAACCAAAAACGGAGCGAAGGAAATTTCGCTTTTCATGCCATACTTTCGAGACACAACAATGAGAATAACCCCAAGAATAGCTCCAGACCAGAAGGCAATTACGAGGCCAGAGAGTGCACGAGACAGACCGAGTAACCATCCGAGTCCGAGCGCAAGCTTGGCGTCTCCCAGCCCCATCCAAGTGCCTTTTGAAATAAGCCAGAATAGGGCAAAAGGCAGCGCAATCAATACACCTGAGAGAAGTTCAACAATCGATGGAATATGAGGGAGAAAACCATAAGAGGTAAAGATGAAAAGACCTGAAAACGCAAAAATACCGAAAAGAAGAGAAAGTTTGTCAGGGATTATTTTGTGCTTAAGATCATAAACTGCAATAACTAAAAGGAGCGAAAACATGAACATGTAGTAAGCATAGATGCCGGTAAATATCAGAGTGTTCACATAGAACATGTATTGGAATTTCAAAAACAGAAAGACAGAAATAAGTCCGGTCATGAGTTCGACAAAAGGATATTGGATGGAGATTTTAGTTTTGCAAGTTTTACACCTGCCACGAAGCGTAACGAAACTGATAAGAGGTATGAGCTCATACCAACAAAGTTTTTTTTGACAAGACATGCATGCGCTACGTCCCCCAAAAGATTTTGCAGTATTGTATCGGTAAATTACGACATTCAAAAAGCTCCCGATGATAAGGCCAAAGGAGAAGAAAATAATTGTGGAGATAGTAGCCATCAAAAATACTGCGAATTAATTACAAGTATAGTCTATTGCGCTGGTTAATGTGGAACCTGCCGTTGCAATAGACTTGTTTGTCGAATCAACACACCACATGCCTCCAGCTCGCAATGGAACTTCGGCCGCCCAAGCGCCCGCGCCGTTGTTGCATGTGGCGGTTGTTAGAGAACCAATGGCACCAGTAGCGTAAGAAGACAATCCAGCCGCTTTAGCTGCGGCTAGAACAGCCAGTCCAATCCCTTGAGCTCCGCCAACTGCGCCGTTAGTGCAAACATCAGTATAAGTATTAGGAACCGCCGTGTTGGTATTATAAAAAACCTCTGCCTGTGAACGGGAACCAGCCAAATTTGATTTAACTCCTCCATCGCCACCCTTTTTTCTAGCATCATTCAGTGATGCCACAACAATTGCGGTCAAAACACCAATAATCACAATCACAACTAAAAGTTCAAGTAATGTAAAACCCCTCTGTAAACTAGTTTTCTTCATAAATTTATTATTATATTTTTAATAAAAATAGTTTTTTTCTTATAATAAAGACCCTAGTACATTATATCATATCTAAAAAAGCAAAAACCACTCCAAGACGCTTGAAGAGTGGTTTTTGCGAAAAATCAGCTATTGCGAATTTTTACTAGTCAACACAAGCACCAGCGGCAACTTCTAGGTTGGAATTTCCTTGGACAGTATTGTCTGCCATGGGAACTTCTTTTGATTTACCAGTACTGTCTACGCACCACCCCTTAAGAATATCAGACTTATAACCTGCAATCACAGCCCACGCCGTCCCCCCAACTGTAGAGCTACAAGCTACAGTACCACCAGCGGAATCTGCCGCTACAAGCTGCAAATTTATGCTTGGTAAAGCAAAGATACTATCCCCTGTCCCTGAAGTAGGACAGAGACCCGGATTTTGTACGGCTGGAATCGTCGCAGAACAAGCAACCCCTGCGTCACCATAGCATCCATTCAGAGTATCGTATTGCAATTCAGCATTTGCTCTGATACCGGACAAATTCGCCTTTACTGCGGCATCAGAACCCTTTGCGCGAGCAGAGTTAAGGGACGCCAACACCACAGAAGCTAGAATACCGATGATTGCCACCACGACCAAGAGTTCAATTAACGTAAAACCTTTTTTGAAGTTCATTTTCATAATTATTTTCAGCCTAAGGCTGATCCGCTTCCTTGCCCCGCTATGGCGGGGTGAAGCGGAAATTGTTAATAAAATTGATAATTCGACTTATTTTTAATATCTTTTAATTATAACATATCAAATCGAGAGACAAGAAAGTTATCCACAGTCTTAGGTAATTCCTCCAGCTAAATTGTAAATCGGCACTAAGATGGAAACTAAAAGCAACCCGACACCTAAACCCAAAACTACAATCATTACCGGTTCTATGAGACCAACTAGGGTGTCAACCGCATTATCCACTTCACGCTTGTAGAAATCAGCTAGAGTTTTCAAAATAACGCCCAAGGATCCCGTTTCTTCCCCCACTTTTATCATTTGTACCATGATAGGCGGTATCTCCTCATTGTATTTTTCAAATGCAACCGATAGAGCTAATCCTGACTTAACCCCATCTGCCACTTTCTTTAAAATTTCTTTATATACGTAGCTGCCAACCACGTCTCCAGTTATATCTATCACACGAAGTATTTGAACGCCCGAAGAAAGCATTATATTCATATTATCCGCTATTCTCGAAAGATAAAGCTGTTTATACAAATTGCCTACAACGGGTAGAGAAAGGCGTGTTTTATCAATATATATTTTTCCCTGTGGTGTTGTGGACATTCTCCAAAGCCAAACACCCAAAAATATAAAAAATATTAAAACAAAAAAACCATAATTAACAAAGAGTCCTGAGATTGCAATAACTATTTTTGTGTAGAGGGGAACTGCTTGACCAGAATCCAGTATAATCGCAGAGAGTCTGGGTATCACAACTATGAACATAAGACTCATCACTACAAAAAAGGTAATGACAACGAATATGGGATAAATGAGAGCATTTCTGGTCTTGGTGGTAAGAGCATATTGACGATCCAGATATTCTGCCAAACTCAA
The DNA here is from genome assembly GCA_038078035.1 of Patescibacteria group bacterium. Taxonomy (GTDB): domain Bacteria; phylum Patescibacteriota; class Minisyncoccia; order Phycocordibacterales; family UBA9973; genus UBA9973. The sequence goes on along the minus strand of JBBUFT010000027.1, from coordinate 2,446 downwards.
AAAAATCTGATTGAGTTTCCCAGTTTCTTCCCCCACCTTGACCATATTTAAATAGAAATTTGAAAAGATATCAGGGTGACGAGAAAGAGCTCCAGAGATAGAAACTCCCGCCTTTAGGTCGTCGCAAACTTGGACAAGCTTTGAGCCCAAAAGTTTATTTTCTGCATTGGTTGAAAGCATAGTAAAAGCTTTCAAGGCAGATATTTGCGCTTCAAATAAAGTCGCAATCTGGCGAGAAAGAATAACTACATCTTTCGTCGACACTTTGTCAAAAAAAGAAAATTGCAAAATCGACTTTTTCTCCCCTTCTTCTTTTATGGAAATAACAACGAGTCCCCTGTGCTGAAGACCGCTTATCGCCATATCACGATTAGGCGCTTCTATTTCTCCTTCTTTATTTGCTCCTTTATCGTCTACTGCTTTATATATAAATAACATATTTTTTATTTGTTTCGCCCATTGATTTTCACTTACATCATGCGCTTCAATCCCTTCGGATTAAGTGAGTACTGATGGGCATTTTCTATCGAGATCTCTCCGGCGCGCACAAGCTCTACAAGCGAGTGGTTTAAATCTACCATCCCAGACTCCATTCCTGTTTCTATTACCACGTCAATCTCGTGCGTACGTTTTTCGCGAATTAGATTTGCTACGGCATTGTTATTCAGAAGAAGCTCATAGGCAGGAATGAGCCCGCCGGCAACTCGCGGGATTAGTCTCTGAGAAAAAATACCCAGAAGCGACGATGATAGTTGAGCGCGAATTTGATCCTGTTGGTCGCCCGGGAAAGAATCAATTATTCTGTCTATGGTCTGGGAGGCATTGTTCGTATGCAGGGTCGAAAGTACAAGGTGTCCGGTTTCGGCAGCAGTTACGGCAGTCGCTATGGTCTCTGGCGTACGCATCTCACCGATCATTATCACATTAACATCTTCACGAAAAACTGATTTGAGCGCCACGTGAAAATCATTAGTATCAATGCCCACTTCGCGCTGATTAATGATGGATTTATTGGGTATATATACGTGCTCAACCGGGTCCTCAATCGTCACGATATGGCGCGCTTGTTCATTATTGATCAAATTAACCATTGCAGAAAGAGTGGTTGATTTGCCTTGTCCCACAGGACCAACCACTAAGAAAAACCCTTGTTTCTTGCGAGCCAAATCTGCAAGAAGAGGAGGCAACCGCAGTTCTTCTAAGGTTTTTACTTTTGGCACCAATCGAAAAGCAATATTGATCGAGCCTTTTTGAAAAAAAGCATTGCCACGCAGTCGCGCTTCCCCGCGAAAATCGTAAGAAAAATCAGTTTCTTTGGTTTCCATGAATTTATCAAGGTGCGTTTTGTCTAAAATCTCACTTAAAATTCCAACCATATCCTCCTTCGTAAAAATCGAGTCCTTAACGAGAAATATAAGCTCCCCGGCCACACGAATAGCTGGCACACGCCCCGCGCCTAAATGCAAATCTGATCCTCCCTCGCGAATAACATTTAAAATAAGTTCCGCAAGTTTATTTTTATAATCTGTAATTTTCATTTTTCTATAACTTTTTTTGGTAAAATATTTATAACTTTATCGATTACCTCCATCGGAGTAGAGCTTGCCTTCACTATATAACCCGCTACCCCCAACTTTTCGCCTCGACTAGTATCTGATGTTTCGCTTTTGTTGGATAGAATTATTTTTATAGAATCCGGCGATAACTTCTCGTTATTTATCTTTTCCAGCATTTCAAAGCCATCCATTTCAGGCATAATTACATCAAGCAAGATAACATCAGGGTTAACTTTGTCTTTAAGTTTTTCTATCGCTTGCATACCGCTTGAAGCCGTATACACCACAAAATTATTCTGGCTAAACTTAAGCGCGTACATATCGAGAAGAAAATCGTCATCATCGACTATTAAAATTTTTCTCTTTTCTCCTTCCATATACCAGAGCTTATTATACTATATAACTAAGCAAAAACTAAACCCTTGTTAATAACTTTGTGAATTTTCTAACTCTGATCATTAAAATTGTATATTTCTTTGAAAGGAATAATGCCTTCTATGGATTTTACTATGGCATCTTCTCTCATCATTAACATTCCCTTCTTGCGGGCAACTTTATAAATTTCGGCATTGGTGGGATTTTTTAAAATTACAGCTTCCATTTCCTTGTCCACTTTAAACATTTCAAAAATGGCGATACGACCCTTCAGTCCAGAGGGACATTCAGGTGACGGGACGGCGTCATATATTTCATCTTTGATAATGATTTTTTTTCTGTGTTCAGGTGGTAAATCTTCTAATCGCTTTTCGATCTGGATTTTTATACCCGGGTCAATTGATATGAGTTTTCTGGAAGCAGGATAAATTGTTTTAGCTAGACGTTGAGCCATGGAGATAATCAAGGTTGGCGCGATAAGATATGGATCAATGCCCATATCAACAAGACGAGGA
>JBBUFT010000026.1:0-1109 GCA_038078035.1 Patescibacteria group bacterium | reverse complement strand
TGGTAAAATTCTTAGAGAAAATAGTCCACACGATAGTCCCCCACGAAAAGAATAGGAACGTCCCGCATTTGCTTCAGAAAAAATTTGTTGCTCTCCTGTCCGTGTTCATCGTGGTGCTCTTTTATTTCAATCAAAATAACTTCGAAATCATTCGAGAGCTCAATTTGACGGGTGCGGTATATCCAGGTGTTCTGGCTGACCTCACCAATGAAGACCGAGCGGAAGAAGGAGTCCCAGGGCTTTTGTGGAGCGACACTCTTGAAAATGCCGCGAAGCTGAAAGCGGAAGATATGATACAAAACGGTTATTTTGCTCATACGAGCCCTTCCGGCATCACTCCTTGGCATTGGCTGACGAGGGCAAATTACAGCTTCGTTTACGCTGGAGAAAATCTGGCAATAGACTTTAGAGAATCGTCCAGAGTGGAGAAGGCTTGGCTTGACTCCCCCACCCATAGGGCAAATGTGCTTAACCCTCGTTTTACTGAAATGGGTATTATGGCTCTGGATGGAATTTTTGAAGGAAGAAATACAACATTTGTCGTTGAATTTTTCGGCAAGCCGACAGTATCAATTAAACCAGCCGAAACAAGCGCGAGTACGGTAACATCTGAAACCACAACACCGAGAGTGGAGCCGGCAGTGAAACCAGAACCAGAAGTCGCTGGCGTTTCTGCTGAAAATGCTAAGGTAGGAAAACCACAGACGAAAACATCTAAGGAAATACCCGTCAAAATAATTGAGGAAAAGGATGAACCCACAGATAAATTCATCGTCGCGCAAAATACAGATGCGGTGGGTGGGTTGGTGTCAGGGGTTTCGAATCTTTCGCAAAATAAATCTCTATCTACTTGGTACGCCCGCCTCATTGTAAGTCCCACCAATGCGATTAAGACCGTATATAGCGTTATCTTGGGGTTAATCTTCATGGCAATGATGCTCATGGTTTCCAAGGAATATCAAAGACATCATACCAAGCACTTGGTAATGGGCATGATGCTCATGGCTCTAATAGGAGTATCTTTATACTTCTTAAATTCTCCCGTGTTCGTTTAATTAACTTTTTCTAGATTTTTTGCGAGTAGCCTTCTGCGCAAGCATTGCCCGCTT
>JBBUFT010000025.1:0-1522 GCA_038078035.1 Patescibacteria group bacterium | reverse complement strand
TTATTACTTTTATAGCCCTCGGTAAATATTTGGAAGCTAAATCAAAATTAAAGACTGGGGATGCTATTGAAAAACTTTTAAATCTCCAAGCCAAGACAGCTTTAGTCATTCGTGATACGGAAGAAGTTGAAATTCCAGTTGACCAAGTAGTTCATGGTGACCTAATTATTGTAAAGCCAGGGGCAAAAATTCCTGTGGATGGAATAATCACCGAAGGAGAATCTTTTGTAGATGAATCAATGGTCACTGGGGAGCCGATGCCAGCGCAAAAAAAAGTTGGGGATGCTGTGGTCGCCGCTACGATAAACACTAGCGGGTCATTCATATTCAAAGCTACTAAGGTGGGCTCGGAAACTTTGCTTGCTCACATTATAAAAATGGTGGAAGAGGCTCAGGGGAGCAAGGCGCCCATTCAGGCCTTAGCTGATAAAATCTCAAGTGTGTTTGTGCCAGTTGTGCTGGTGATTGCCATACTTTCACTTGGTGCATGGCTTGTCTTCGGAACTAGTGTGTTTGGCTTCTCTCAAGCTCTTTCCTATGGTCTTGTGTCATTTGTCGGAGTTCTTGTAATCGCTTGTCCGTGTGCGCTCGGGCTTGCCACTCCGACTGCGATTATTGTCGGTGTTGGCAAAGGCGCCCGCGAGGGAATTTTGATAAAAGATGCGGCTACGCTTGAAAAACTACATAAGGTAGATACTGTTATTGTAGATAAAACAGGCACTATAACTATAGGCAAACCAACCTTGGTCAATATAGAAAGTTTTTCAGATTTAAAAGATGAAGAAATAATTTCCATTATCGCATCGCTTGAGAAAAAATCAGAACATCCGATTGCTCATGCAATCGCGCAATATGCGCAAGACAAAAACATACCAATACAAAATATTTCGAAATTCGAAAATATAAAAGGAAAAGGCATAAAGGGAACAGTAGATGGGAAAGAATATTTTGTCGGTAATGCAAAACTCATTCAAGAATTAGGATTAAGTTTTGATACTGCAATATTAGAAAAATACACAATGCAGGGGAAAACGCCAGTAATTCTTGCGACAAAAACTGAAGTTCTCGGATTTGCAATGGTCGCTGATGAAATAAAGGCAGAATCAAAAAAAGCTGTGGAAGATCTTCATAAGCTTGGAATAAAAGTGGTTATGTTGACAGGAGATGATGAGAAAACAGCAAAATATATAGCATCTCAAGTTTCCATCGATGATGTAGTAGCTCATGTACTGCCGCAAGACAAATTAGAAAAGATAAAAGAGCTTCAGACGCAAGGTAGAATTGTGGCAATGGCAGGGGACGGCGTGAACGATGCTCCGGCGCTCGCGCAAGCCGATGTAGGCATCGCCATGGCAACCGGCACAGATGTGGCTATTGAGTCGGCCGGGATAACGCTTCTCCATGGAGATATTTCAAAACTGGTGAAATCTATAAAGCTTTCAAAGATCACCATGCGTGGCATAAAGCAGAATCTTTTCTGGGCTTTCATTTACAATATTGTGGGTATCCACCTGGCGGCAGG
>JBBUFT010000024.1:0-1204 GCA_038078035.1 Patescibacteria group bacterium | reverse complement strand
TTGGTGTTTTGCGACACATCGTAAAGTAGCATTTTGCCCGTCCTGTCATATATTTTGGTGGATTCGGCCACTCGACGTTCTTGAATAATTTGGAGTGAGGGTACTTTAAAGGTTGAGATCCAAAGTGTAACAGCCGAACCCGCCAAAAGACAAAAAGCCACAAGAAGCACGACCAAAGTTCGAATGGTTTGATTGTGTTTGGTAAAAAAATGTTTTAAACGCATACAAACAGGCATTATACCAAACCCCGCCTTTTTATGGTAATTTTATGATATGAATGAAAAAGCTATGCCTGCCGGCAGGCAGGAAAAAATAGAAGAACTTTTAACTCGCTCTGTCGCGGCTATATATCCGAGCAAAGAAAAACTGAGAGAAGTACTCCTATCTGGTAAAAAATTAAAGTTGTATCAGGGCTTTGATCCGACGGGAGACAAACTCCATCTTGGGCACATGGTTGGTTTACGAAAACATCGACAATGGCAGGACTTGGGTCACGAAGTAATTTTTCTTATCGGCGATGGTACTGGGGAAGCCGGGGATCCTACTGGAAAAAAGAAAACGAGAGAAAAATTTTTTATCGGCGAAGAATTGCGAGCCAATGCCAAGAACTACCTTACTCAAGCTGGGAAGATAGTTCGTTTTGATGGAGAAAACCCAGTTAAAATTTTATACAACGGTAATTGGTTGGATAAATTGACCAAGACGGACATCTTAAATATTGCCGAGCATTTTTCAGTCCAACAATTAATTGAGCGTGATATGTTCCAAGAGCGCATAAAAATAGGAGAAACTATAAATCTTAGAGAATTTTTATACCCCCTTCTTCAAGCGTATGATTCGGTTGCTATGGAAGTTGATCTAGAGCTTGGTGGAACGGATCAAACCTTTAATATGCTCGCCGGCAGGATGCTTCTTAAGGCGATGAAGGGCAAAGAAAAATTTGTAATGACTACACCGCTACTCTCCGACTCTGCGGGGGTAAAGATTGGTAAAAGCGAAGGAAATGTTATCGGTTTAACCGACGAACCCGGAGATTTGTTTGGTAAAATCATGTCTTTGGGCGATGACGCGATTATCCCGATGTTTACTTTGCTTACCGATGTGCCACTCGCAGAAATAAATGCTTTAGATATAAGCAAAAATCCATTTTAGCTAAAGAAGCGAGTTACCTCTATTATTATTGAAACTCTTCATGATAAAGCGA
>JBBUFT010000023.1:0-4908 GCA_038078035.1 Patescibacteria group bacterium | reverse complement strand
AGGCCGTGGCGGGCCAGAAGATGATCAGCGTCAATATTGTGGCAATAATACCATAAATAGCCCCCTCGCTCATAAAGGGTCCGCGCACGCGCATTTTAGAGGCTCCGACAAGCTGCATCACCCCTATTTCCTCTTTGGAAATAAAGATGGTCAACCTGATGGTATTGAAGGTAATAATTATGGAAATAATTATTAAAAGGAGGGTAATGAGAAAACCAAGTTTTTGCGCGCCAGATATAATCGCGCTTAATCTGTCTATGACTAATTTATTCTGGTGATAATTTACTTTGTCGATGATGTTGGTAGAACCCGAAACTAAAACATTGTCTCCTTTCAAGAAATTAGCAATGCTTTCATATTGAGAAATTTCTTTGGCTTTGACGTTTAAATATGCTCCAAGCGGATTCTCCCCTATCTCGTCTAATGCCTGAATAGTCGGATAATCATTTTCGTGGCGAGAGCGAAAAAGCGCCAGCGCTTCCTCATCGCTGGTATAAGAGACCGACGCTACCTCAGGCAGTTTCAAAAGAGATTCTTTTAACGACATTATTCTCTCCGGTGGCGCTCCGACATTGAAGTAGATCGTCACATCCACCTTGTCTTTAATGAGATTAAGCGAAAAATACAATACTGCCTGCAGAAGAATTATCGTAGTGATAACAGAGAGGGTAATGGTAACGACCAGAACAGCCGCCCACGAAACAATCCCATTGCGAGTAAAATTTATAAATCCTGCTTTTATTACTCTTTTTAATTCTGTTATCATGATTAATTATTGTACCATAATCTATTTCCCTTCTTTGCTGTCTCTGATAATTTTGCCATTTTCCATGGTAATCACTCTTTTCCCGACTGAATCAATCACTCCTCGGTTGTGGGTGGTTAGAATAATAGTCGTGCCAAGATCATTTATCTTTTTTAAAATTTGAACCACTTCATGCGTATTGATGGGATCTAGGTTCCCTGTCGGCTCATCCGCAATAATGAGTTCAGGCTGATTGATGATGGCTCGGGCTATTGCCAAGCGCTGTTGCTCGCCACCGGAGAGCTGATTTGGAAAATGTAAAATTTTATTACCTAAGTCAACCAGATCCAGAACATGCGGTACATCATTTTCTATCTCTTCGTCAGTCTTGCCCGCCACTTCCATGGCAAAAGCGATGTTTTCGTACGCAGTTTTATTCGACAGTAATTTAAAATCTTGAAATACCACGCCTATGCGCCGGCGAAGCTTGGTTAGGTCGCTATTTTTCAGCTTATGCACATTGATAGACTCGAAAAATACTGTTCCTTCCGAAGGATTTTCGTCAGCTAAAATCATCTTGGTTAAAGTGGTCTTGCCCGCTCCTGAATGCCCGACAACGGAGACAAATTCACCCGCCGTAACCGTAAAAGTAATATCGTCGAGAGCTATAGAATCTTTATAAGTTTTTGAAACATTATTAAAATAAATCACTTTCTGATTATATCATGGTTCGGAATTACTCACCATGACCCCGAATTTATTTTATATAAAGGGTCATAAATTATAAATTTTTTTCTGCTTCAACAAAAATATCAATTTCTCCTTGCTCTAAAACTCCTGAAATATCGCTCGTTTCCGCCCCTGTCCTGTGATCTTTGACCATCTTATATGGGTGAAGCACATATGAACGGATTTGGCTTCCCCATTCTATTTCTGTGCCTTTATTTATTTTCAAGCTTTCTTCTATGCTCTTTTTCTCATCTTGCGCCTTTTTGAAAATCTTCGCTCGCAGAATAGACAAAGCAGACTCGCGATTCTGCTCTTGGGAACGTTCACCAGAGGCTTGAACAGAAATCCCAGTCGGCACATGCACAATTCTGACAGCTGTCTCTCTTTTGTTCACATTCTGCCCGCCGGGACCGCTTGAGCGAGCAAATTCAATTTTCAAATCAGCCTCGGGTATAACAATATCTCGTTCTTCCAATTTTGAAAATTTCGGCAAAACCTCAACTAAAGAAAAAGAGGTATGTCTTAGCCTCTTTGCATTGAAAGGAGAAATGCGTACCAGGCGATGCACGCCAGATTCGTTTTTTAAATTTCCGTAGGCGCCTTTACCGAAAATTTCTATTGTGATATTCTTATAACCTCCATGGTCATTTTTGTGTTCATGAATAAATGATACCCTCCAGCCCCTTTTGTCCACATATTTCATATACATAGACAAAAGCATCGCGGAGAAATCCTCAGCATCGTCTCCGCCGGCGCCGGAAATTATTGTGAGTATTGCGCTGCCTCGGTCATACTTTCCCAAACCCTCTTTTTTATTCTTCAGCTCTGTAAGTTCTCGGAGTGCCGCCTGCGCCTTATTTTTATCGTTCCAAAAATCAGGGAGCTGTATCTCCGCCTCTAACTCCGCTATTTTATTATCTATATCTGAATTATGTTCCGACATGACAAAATGATTATAACAATAAACGAGAAGCATGAACAAGTTTACTTATTCAATGCCCGAGTGCCATTGTTATATGATAATACATATAACACAAGACAGTATGCATTTATTTATTTAAAATTGTATAATTATGCAGTATGGAAATTAATATCAAAAAAACGATAGACGAACTAATTGGAGAAACACCCATACTAGAAGTATCTACAATCAGGCCTGATTATAAAATTTACTTAAAACTTGAATATTTCAATCCTGGTGGAAGTTTTAAAGACAGAACAGCCTATGCATTAGTAGATGCCGCAGAAAAGTCTGGCAAATTAAAAAAGGGGATGAAAATTTTCGAATCTTCTTCCGGAAACACAGCAAAGGCTTTGGCGATGCTTTCGGCGGCACGTGGATATGAGTTTACGGCAATTGTGGACAAACACGCTCCAGCGGACAAACTAAATTCTATCCGAGCTTATGGCGGAAAATTACACTTTTGCACCGATGAAGAAGACATTAAGGGCGGACATTTGGTTGACGTCCGAAGGAGAACTGCAAAGAGATTAGCCGAGGAATCAGGTGGTATTAATCTAGACCAATATGACAATCCAGAAAATCCGAAAGGTTTTTACAACACTCTGGGAAAAGAAATCAACGAACAAGTTCCGGATGCGGACTATCTTGTAGGCACAATAGGAACAGGTAGTTCCCTCTCCGGTTCGGGACGCTATTTAAAAGAACACAACAATAAGTTAAAAATAATCGCTCTTGAACCGAAAGGATCCAGCCATTTCTCCCCGCACGGACATGGTTATTTTATTTCTGGACCTGGATACCCAGTTGGGGCAATTCTTCCAAAAAATATTGATACTTCCCTTTTTGATGAGCACAATTACGTCTCCGACCGAGAAGCATTTAACACGATGCGTTTTTTTGCGCACCATAAAGGATTGCTGGTTGGTGATTCGAGTGGCATGGTTCTTTATTATGCAATGAAATTTATTAAAGAAAAGCCAGTAACAGAGAAAATAAAAAAGGTGGTTTTAATTATTGGAGATAGTGGTGAAAGTTATCTTTCGCACGCATTCAATGATAATTGGATGATTGAAAAAGAACTCCTTGAAGAACAAATTACTCGAGATCTGGCAGAATTTTATATTTAGCCAAAAAAGTTTGGAGTGTCTCTTAAAACAAGGCTAGGACTTACTTTATTAAAAATGGAGGAGAAACGCCAAATCCAAAAGTGGGATTTCGATTTTCTAGAGGAAAGATTTTCATTTTATCACTAGTGTATTTTCCCTTTCGGAAAAATCGTTTGAGGGAGAGATGTCTCGAGCGATATTCCTGCTTTTCTTTTTTTCTCTCGCTCTATTTCTTCTTGCTTTTCTTCTGCCTGAAGCATTTGGCTATAGCCCTTCAGTTTCTCATCAGTAACATCACCTTTTGATATTCCAAAGTCCAGGGCAGTTTTTCTCATACGTTGTAAAATAATAAATAATCTTTTAAATATCTCCCGTAGTCCAAGTTGCTTATCAAGGCTCAGCTCCATCAAGCTTTCATGTTCTTCAAATAAACCATTGAGGGTATCATTTTTAATATTCTTTTGAATAAAATAATATGAAAGACCACCAATCATTTGATCTAATTCATCGATTTTTGATTTAATCTGCTTGGGTTTTTTGTTTGTTGCCATAACTATTGTGTATTATATCATACAAAAATAACCATGGAGTGCCTCTTAAACAAGACTAGAGCTTACTTTATTAAAAATAAAACTTATTTGCTATACTTAATAAAAATAGAGATAAAAAGACAAATGAACAAAGATTATATTCATCATCAAGAGTCTTCTATTGTTAACGTCTTTAGGGAAGTGGTTTTCGGTATGGAAGATGGCATGGTTTCTACTTTGGGTTCAATCACGGGTATAGCCATCGGTAGCAATAGTCGCGCCACAGTTATTCTGGCGGGGGTGGTTATTATTTCCGTGGAATCTATTTCTATGGGTATAGGATCTTACCTATCAAATCGCTCTCAAGAAGAAATAGAGGAAGGGAAAATAAAAGAAGAAGGAGAGGAACTAAAAAAATTTCCAAAAGAAGAAAGGGAAGAACTTTATAAAATGTATCTAGAAAATGGTTGGTCAGAAAATTTAGCAAGGCAAATGTCAGAAGAAGCTTCACGAAATGAAAAACTCATTTTAAAAGAAATGATTACACATGAACTAAGAATCTCGGGCAGTCAAAAGTCTGTGTCTCTTAGAGGCGGATTTTATATGTTTCTTGCGTATATCTTGGGCGGTATCGTCCCGTTGTTTTCTTATTTGATGTTGTCTATTAAAAATGCTCTTCCTTTGTCTATTATAATAACTCTGGTTGGACTCTTTGCGCTTGGGATGAGCATGACAAAATTTACTAAACAACCAATCCTTAGATCGGGACTTCGAATATTAATACTGGGTGGAATCGCTTTGGTGGTTGGGCTTACTGCTGGAATATTGATAGGA
>JBBUFT010000022.1:0-1617 GCA_038078035.1 Patescibacteria group bacterium | reverse complement strand
GTATGATTCGATGGTTGGCATGGCGCAAGAATTTTCTTATCGCTATCCATTCATTCTAGGGCAGGGCAATTTCGGTTCAATCGATGGCGACAATGCCGCGGCGATGCGTTACACGGAAGCAAAAATGTCTAAAATTTCGGCGGAGCTTCTGCGTGATTTGGAAAAAGAAACTGTAGATTTCCGCCCAAACTAGGATCAAACTCGGAAAGAGCCGACAGTATTTCCCTCGAATGTGCCAGCGCTCCTTCTGAATGGTACTTTGGGTATTGCGGTCGGCATGGCGACGAATATTCCATCTCATAATTTAGCTGAGGTACTCGATGCTACCAATTATTTAATCGAGAATCAGGACGCCACGACCGAAGATTTAATGCAATTTATAAAAGGACCGGACTTTCCTACGGGGGGTATTGCCTATGGATACAAAGATATGCTTCATGCTTACTCGGGGGGGCGGGGCGGAGTCGTATGTAGGGGGGAAGCAGAAATAGTGGAACAAAAAGATGGAAATTTTTCGATTGTCATTACTTCCATTCCTTTCCGAGTCAACAAGGCGAATTTAATAATGGCGATTGCAGAATTAGTACAGGAGAAAAAACTTGAAGGCATCAAGGGTCTGCGGGATGAATCGACTAAAGATATTAGAATTGTTATTGACCTGAAGGGGAGCGCTCATCCGGAGAAAGTTTTAAATTATATTTATAAAAATACCCAGCTTGAATCAAACTTTAATTTTAATATTGTTGCATTAGTCGATGGTGTACCACAGACCCTCTCACTCAAGTCTATTTTAAGCGAATTTATTTCTCATCGAAAAGAAGTAGTAAAAAGGAGAAGTATCTATGATTTAAAAAGGGCAGAAGAGCGCGAACACATACTTCTTGGACTAAAGAAAGCGCTTGATAAAATAGATCGTGTAATTAGTGTTATCCGCGCCTCGAAGAACGCTCAAATTGCCAAGGTGAATTTGATGAAAGAGTTTAAGTTTTCAGATTTGCAGGCGACTGCAATTCTGGAAATGAAATTGTCCAAACTAGCGGGACTAGAGAGGCAGGCAGTCGAAGATGAACTAAAAGAAAAACAAAAGTTTATTGCGGAAATGAAAGATCTTTTAACAAGTCCTAAAAAAATTCTGAAAACCATCGCAGAGGAATTGAAAGAAATTCGCGAGAAATATAGAGATGAAAGAAGAACAAAAATAGTGAAAGGCGGGGTGAAAGAAATTTCCGATGAGGATTTAGTACCAGAGAAAGAAACGATGCTTGTTCTAACCGCTGGCGGATATGTGAAGTGTACCGACCCATCAGAGTACCGTACCCAGAAACGCGGCGGAGTAGGCGTGATTGACCTTGAAACTAAAGAGGAAGATTTTGTAACGATGCTTGTTTCTGGTTCTACGCATAGCAATCTCCTATTCTTTACCAATTTGGGCAAAGTTTACCAAATGAAAATGTATGATATTCCGGAAGCTCGCCGCGCTACTCGTGGTAAATCCATCATGAATTTCTTGGCGCTTGGCAGTGAAGAAAAAGTTACTTCAATTTTAGCGATGCCAAAAGATAAAGACCAATCTGCCACCTCGCTCATGCTAGTAACAAAAAATGGCACAGCCAAAAA
>JBBUFT010000021.1:0-6344 GCA_038078035.1 Patescibacteria group bacterium | reverse complement strand
CGTAATTCCAGATTGCCCAGGATAACTCTGCTCCGTCCCGCTGTAAAAAGTACCCCCGAAAACCATGAACCTTCACACCTCTTTCAAAATCAACCATATTTAGCTTCAACATTAGCTCAATGTGATCCTTGGGGGTAAAATCAAATTTTGTTTTTTCTCCCCATGTTAAAATTTCTTTATTGTCTTCTTCTCCCTTTCCTTCCGGCACTGTCATATCCGGGACATTTGGCACCTCTAGCATCATCTGCCGCCACTGCCCCATGACTGCTTTTAATTTTTCTTCTTTGGTTTTTATATCTTCTTTAACTGCGCGCATTTCTTCAATTAATTGGAGTTTTAACGCGGAATTTTGGTCGTGAGCAATATTATTTGAAACTTTATTTATTTCACTTCGAAGCTCTTCCACCTCCTTCAATATTTTCAGGCGCTCATCATCGATGGCAATAAGCTTCTCAATGTCTATTTCAACATGTTTTTTCTTGGCGCCTGCCTGTACAATATCTTTATTTTCACGAATAAATTTTATATCCAACATCCCAGTAGTAAAATTTTATTAATAATCTTAATTTTTATGCCACGTAATCAAAAATTTACTACGGGACAAGTGTTTATATTATACACCAAAACTGATATAATTACAAAAATGGAAATAAAAAAACTGCCAAAAAACAAATTCCCGAAAGCACTGTTGGAGATTCCGCAACCACCGAAGGATCTGTGGATTATGGGTGAAATGCCGGATGAAAATCTAGTTCATTTATGCATAGTAGGTTCCCGCAAGTTTACTTCTTATGGCAAGGAAGCGTGTGAGAAAATAATTACTGGACTTAAAGGCTATCCGATAGTAATAGTTTCTGGACTTGCAATGGGTATTGATGCGATTGCACACCAAAGAGCGCTATCCGTTGGCTTGAAAACTTTAGTTTTTCCCGGATCGGGGCTATCCAAAGAAGCGATGTATCCTAAAACAAACGTAAAATTAGCGGAAGAGATTGTGAGACTGGGTGGAGGTTTGATTTCAGAATTTGAACCCAATTTCAAAGCGACGCTGTGGAGTTTCCCGATGAGAAATCGCTTAATGGCTGGGATCTGTAGGGCAACGCTCGTAATAGAAGCCAATGAAAGATCCGGAACGCTCATTACTGCTCGGCTTACAACAGAATACAACAGAGATCTCCTAGTCGTGCCGGGTTCAATTTTTTCTCCAAATTCAAAAGGCACAAACAAATTACTTCGCCTTGGAGCGGTTCCCGTAACGTCTCCCGAAGATGTTCTCGAGGCGCTTGGTTTTGAAACAAAAAAAGACGAAGAAAAACAACAAAAACTTTGGATTGATTTATCACCCGAAGAAAAAATAGTCACAAATTTACTCCGTGAAGCAATGCCACGGGACGATTTGATACGCGCGATGAAACTTCCAATCCCAACAGCCAATGCAATACTTTCTGTAATGGAAATTAAAGAATTAATCAAAGAAGAGATGGGGGAAATTAGACTAATATAATTTAAACAAATTTGCATAACAAAACTATTTCGTGTAATACTTAGCATTACATGAAATTATTAATTGTTGAATCACCCTCAAAGGCAAAAACTATTGAGAAATATCTCGGGGGTGTTTTCACAGTGCGCGCGTCAGTCGGGCATATTCGCGATTTGCCTAAATCAAATAAACAAGCCATTGATATCGAAGGAGGATTTATTCCGCATTATGAAATTTCCAAGGGTAAAGAAAAGGTTGTGCACGACTTGAGAACCTTGGCGGAGAAAGCAAATGAAATAATTTTAGCGACAGACCCTGACCGTGAAGGAGAAGCTATTGCTTGGCACATAGAAACGCTCCTCCATGAAGACAAGAAAGTTAAGGCGCCAATAGAAAGGGTCGCTTTTTATGAAATTACAAAAGAAGCTGTAGAAGAAGCGCTGAAGAATCCGAGGAAAATTGATACAAACTTACGCAAGGCGCAAGAAGCGCGACGAGTTTTAGACCGATTGGTCGGCTACGACCTCTCTGGGCTAATTTGGAAAAAAGTTCGTTATGGACTCTCGGCTGGACGCGTACAATCTCCTGCCCTTCGCATAATAATGGAACGCGAGCGTGAAATTCGCGCTTTTATTCCGGAAAAATATTGGAAAATATTGGGACTTTTTGAGACAAAAAGAAATGAAAAATTAGCATTAGAATGCTCCGAAGAACCCCGTGACGAGAATTTGGTAGAAAAAATTTTAGAAACGGGGAAAAATGAAGATTGGATAGTCAAAGATGTAAAAGAGTCAGAGCAAAAAAGAATTCCTCGCGCGCCCTTTACCACTTCAACGCTCCAACAAACAGCCAGTTCGCGACTTGGCTACTCTCCTTCTCGAACAATGCAGATAGCGCAAAAACTTTATGAAGCGGGGCATATTACTTATATGCGTACAGATAGCACAAATCTTGGTGCCGTTGCGCAAAACCAAATATTATCTTTTATTAAAAAAGAATACGGCGAAAAATATGCAGAAAACAGAATTTATAAAACTAAATCAAAAAATGCCCAAGAAGCGCATGAAGCTATCCGCCCAACGCATATCGAAAAGTTGCACGCTGGAAGCGATGATCAAAATAGACTCTATCGGCTTATCTGGGAGCGTGCCGTATCTTCTCAAATGTCTGACGCTAAATTATTGAAAACAAAAATTACCGCAATCATTGGAGAGCACGAAGAACTGCCGAATTTTTCTGCCACTGGTTCCCGCCTTTTGTTTTCCGGCTGGCTCGCGGTGGATACGGGTGCCCGGGGTGAAGATATAGAATTACCTCTTTGTAAAGCAGGAGAAAAATTAAAATTACTTGATTTAACAAGTGAGGAAAAGTTTACCGAGCCACCAGGCAGATATAGTGAAGCTGGACTTATTAAAGAATTAGAACAAAGAGGCATAGGCAGACCCAGTACTTATGCGTCAATCATGAGAACAATTGAAGAGAGAGACTATGTAAAAAAAGAGGGCAAAACGCTATTCCCCACCGATGTTGGAGAAGTTGTATCGGACTTTTTAGAGAAACATTTTGCCAATTATATTTCTGACACCTTTACAGCCGAGATGGAGGACGAGCTAGACGAAATATCTAGAGGTGAACGAGAATATGAAAAAACTCTGCAAGACTTCTACAAACCATTTTCAAAAGATATGAAATCAAAAGAAAAATTAGAAAAAGCCACAAATTTAGGTAATGCTCCAGAAAATATGAAATGCCCGAAATGTGGAGCAAAAATGATTATTAAACTTTCTCGCGGGGGTAAATTTTATTCTTGTGAAAAATTTCCTGACTGTAATGGAGCTCTGATGATGGATGGTACAGAATTGAAAGGTCCGGAAGAAACTGGAGAAATATGCCCGGACTGTGGCAACCTGCCTTCACAAGATGCTTCGGCAAGGCAAGGGAAAAAAAGTAAATCAAAAGGAGGTGTTTTAGTGGTTCGCCAAAGGCGAGATGGCACGGGATCTTTTATTTCTTGTTCTCGTTATCCAAAATGTAAATTTATTAAAAAGGACGAAGCAGAAGAAGCAAAAAAAAGAACAGGGGTAATCTGTCCCACCTGCAAAAAGGGCGATATTTCAGAACGGAGGGGGAGGTTCGGAATTTTTTATTCTTGCTCAAATTACCCTAGTTGTAAATTTGCAATTAAAGCAAAGCCGACTGGCAAAATCTGCGACAAATGCGGAAGCTTAATGATGGAAGGTACGAAAATTATTCCTGAACGCTGTTCAAATAAAGCGTGTTCAAACTTCCGACCGGATAAAATCAAGAAAATTGCGGATTAAACAGCGAATTTGTTTATGTTCCCCGTTTATTGCTATAATCCCATTATGGCAAATGTTCGAGAAATATTAGATTTAATGGGTAAAATAAGCAAGAAGGACGAAGAGCTTATTGTAAAAGCTTATGATTTTGCTCTGCGCGGGCATTTAAACCAAAAAAGAATGAATGGGGATCCATACTTTTTTCATGTATTCGAAACTGCAAAAATTCTTGCTAAACTTGGGATGGACACAGAGACTATCGCAGCAGGACTTTTGCACGATATATTAGAAGATACTGAAATCAAAGAAGAAATTGTAGAGAAAGAATTTGACGGAAATATTTTATTTTTGGTAAAAGGGGTGACAAAACTTGGAACCCTAAAATATCGTGGACATGAAAGGCATGTAGAGAGCTTGAGAAAATTTTTTGTGGCAATGGCTAATGATTTACGCGTAGTTATAATAAAATTTGCCGATAGATTGCATAACTTGCAAACATTGCAATTTGTTCGGGAAGACAAAAGACGCAGAATAGCAATGGAATCTATTGAAGTCTATGCTCCACTGGCAAATCGTCTTGGTATGGGAAAACTAAAAAGCGAGATAGAAGATGCGGCCTTCCCTTATGTGTATCCGAAGGAGTACGCTCAAATCGAAGAAATAATTAAAGAGAAAAAAGAGTCATATCAGAATAATTTAGCCCTAGTACAGAAGGAACTCGAGAAAGAGTTAAAAAAGAATAGGGTAAAGATTGTTGAAATAGATTCCAGAATGAAACATAAATATAGTTTATGGAGAAAGCTAATTAGGCGTGATATGGATATTGAGAAAATTTACGATATCGTGGCGCTTCGTGTTGTGGTGGAAAATATTGAGGATTGCTATAGAGTCCTTGGTATTGTCCACTCCGTCTGGAAGCCCCTTTCAGGGCGAATAAAGGACTATATTGCCGTGCCGAAGCCGAACGGCTATCGTTCCATTCACACTACCATTTTTACAGGTTTTGGCGGAATTGCGGAAATCCAAATAAGAACCCGAGAAATGCATGCGGAGGCAGCCTATGGTATTACCGCGCACTTTGCTTATAAAGAAAGTTATGGGAAAAAAGCAAAAGATGACCAATCGAAATTCAAATGGATAGAAGAATTGCAAGATTTGCATAACACTCAGAAAGAACCTAAAAAATTTATTGAACATTTAAAAACTGATTTCTTTAACGATCGAATTTTTATTTTTACTCCCAAAGGAGATGTTATAGATTTACCGGAAGGTTCATGCCCGATTGATTTCGCTTATTCTGTGCACTCTGACATTGGATATCACACATCCGGAGCAAAAGTTAACGGCAAAATGTCGCAACTTTTTTCAAAGTTAAAAAATGGCGATATCGTCGAGATAATTAAAAAGAAAGATTCGCACCCTTCTTCTAAATGGCTAGAATACGTTAAGACAACCATTGCCAAAAAACACATCAAATCATATTTAGAAAAAAACAGTTTACTCTCCAAGCTTAAATCTTTTGGTCGCTCTTAAATAGAAAAATTCGAAATATTATAAAGATCTGCTTCGTCAGCTTTTTGAACCTGCCCGACTTCGTCGTTCAGGCGGGTCTCGTCCCCTGTCCGATCATCGAGGGGCGTGTTTTCCTCTTTCCCGCTCGATTGCGCTGACATACTGGCGATATGCTTTTCGAGCATCTCCGCTTGAGCGGGCAGATTAGCGGGTTTCTCGCCCAATTCTAATTTTTTGATCAAATCCAGGATAGAACGCAAATCTTCAGTAGAAAAAAAATCAATTTTAATCTGTCCACCGAGCTCACTTCTATCTATGTGTACTCGAGTTCCCAATTTCTCTTGAAATTCTTCTTCCAATTCAGTTATTTCTGGATCAGGCATAAATTCTTTCTTACGAACACGGTCGAAAGCTATGCGTCTCGCCAATCTCTCTGCCTCACGCACAGTTATTCTTTTATAGACAATTTCTTTAAACAATACTAACTGTTCTTCCGGATGATCAGCAAGCATCAATAATGGCCGAGTATGGCCATCGGTAATTTTGCCCTCTGATAATCCAGTTATTATTTCATCCGGCAACGTCAGAATTCTCAAAGAATTTGTAACATATTCCCTGCTTCTGCCAATTTTCTTCGCAATTTCATTGTGAGTGAATTTAAATTCATTTGCCAATCGCAAAAATGCTCGCGCGCGATCAACTACATTCAAATCTTCTCTTTGTAAATTTTCAATGATTGCAAGTTCAAGCTTCATGGTGGCGGTGTCCCCAGTGCGAATTATTACAGGCACTTGCGAAACCCCAGCCAGTCGAGATGCGCGAAGCCTGCGCTCACCAGCGATTAATTCGTATTCCGTTACAAGACCGCCACCCTCTTTTTCTACTTCTACCCGAGAGACTGTAAGAGGTTGAAGGACGCCATATTGCTTGATGGACATAGCCAAATCAGAAAGGCGCGCTTCATCAAAGTCCCGCCTTGGTTGAAATGGATTTGGTTTTATTTTGTCAGTATCAATCCAAAAAATTGAATTGGAATATAAATTGGACAT
>JBBUFT010000020.1:0-2224 GCA_038078035.1 Patescibacteria group bacterium | reverse complement strand
ATTCTGCATTATTTTGTATTGTAGCATGTTGTTAATTTCTATTTCCTTACAGGAACTGTACACATTTCACATTTTATACAAACGTTCAAGGTCTTGCGAGAGCATAATCATGCTCTCTCACCTATCTGCTGTCGCCACATCGCCGAGTATAAACCTTTTAAATCAAGAAGGGATTGATGAGATCCGGATTCGACAATTTCCCCCTTTTCCAATACAAATATGGTATCTGCATGCATAATGGTGGAAAGACGATGAGCAATAAGTACGGTAACGTGATTTTGCTCGCTAAGATCTCTTATGGTGGAGGTAATTTGTTCTTCGGTTAAGGAATCGAGCGAAGAAGTTGCCTCATCAAAAATTAAAAGTTTCGGATCTCGAAGGAGCGCCCGCGCAATGGATAGACGCTGCTTCTCTCCTCCTGAAACTTTCACTCCGCCTTCGCCGATCACTGTTCCTAATCCATCTGTTGCTCTCTGCATCAGACTGTCAGCTGCGGATTTCTTCAGCGCTATCAATATTTGCTCGTCTGTGGCCTCCGGATTGGCAAATTTTAAGTTATCGCGAATCGTACCGGCAAATAATTGAGTATCTTGTGTTACTAGCCCTATCTGACTGCGAACTTCTTCCAGATCCGCTTCGGTTACGTTTATATCGTTATATAAAACTCTTCCCATTTTTGGTTTGTATAATCCTACTAATAATTTAACCAGCGTTGTTTTCCCGCTACCCGAAGGTCCGACAAGGGCAATGGTTTCTCCGCTCTTCCCGACAAAACTAACATTTTCGAGGGCGTTGCGATTGGCGGTCGGATGTTGAAAAGAAACAGAATTAAAGGCAATTTTGGCAAGCCGACCGACAGTTTTGGGATTTTGGGGTATCGGTTCTTTCTCCGTATGTAAAATTTTCCTGAAATTCTCTAGGCTAGCCTCCGCTTCACGATACGAATTCACTGTATTGCCCAATTCGGCAAGCGGGTTAAATAAAAAGAAAGAATAAATCCATAATGAGAAGAATTCACCCAGAGTCACCACGCGGGTAAATACCAAGTACATCATCATAAAAAGAATTACGGTACGCAAAAAATTAATTGCCGTACCTTGCAAGAAACTCAGGGCACGCAGATACTTAACTTTTTCCAATTCTAATTTTAAAATATCATTAGTGGTATTGTTCAAGCGTTTGATTTCCGAATCGGAGAGCCCTAAAGATTTAACCAGCTCGATATTTCGCAAACTCTCCGTGGTGGACCCTGCCAAGGCTGTAGTCTGCGCCACGATTTTCATTTGCACGGTTTTTATTTTTTTACTTAAAAAAGCCGAGAGTAAGCCCAAAACTGGCACCATCGCTAAATAGACTATCGCAATTACGGAACTTACGGAAAAAGCATAAATAATTACAAAAACAAAACCAATCAATGTGGTAAAAACAACATTGATTAAAGAGGTAATGAGCACTTGGGTATCCGACCTCACTCGTTGAAGCTTCTCCAGGGTTTCCCCGCTTCTTTGGTCTTCAAAAACCTGGTATGGCAATTTTAAACTGTGCGCTAATCCATCAGTATACATTTTCGCTCCTAACTTCTGGGTAATGGTATTGACATAAAAATCCTGGAAATTTTTAGCGATACGCGAAACCAGGTTGGTTCCCATAGACAAGAGAAGCAGTATGGTAACGCCCGTAAAAAATTCCGATCTAGACAATTGCTCAAATTTAGTAGCATAATCATCCAAAATAAGCCGAAAAATGTAGGGATCCAGTAAGGAAAAAATTTGGTTTATCGCCGCTAAAAACAAAGCCAAAACCAAAAGTTTCCAATACTTTTTTAAGTAATTAAGGAAAATTTTCATATTTATACTATAGCCGGACCCACCACCAATAAATTACTTCTTTTTTGCCTTTTTGGGCTTCTTTACATCCTTTCGATATGCGTTATTACCTTTTCCCATAAAATTCCCCCGTCATGGCGGGGCAAGTAAAATTAACTAATAATATTTAATGCTCCTACTTTAATGTAATACTATTTATTATTATGGGTTCAATCGGTCTATCCGAAGGACTGGTTGGCGTACTTTCGATTTTCGTTACGACATCCATGCCCGATACAACTTTTCCAAAAACGGTATGTTTACCATCCAAAAAATTATTAGAAGCAGTGTTGATAAAAAATTGGCTACCGTTTGTATTTGGACCTGCGTTTGCCATAGCTACTACACCCTTTTTGTAC
>JBBUFT010000019.1:0-1934 GCA_038078035.1 Patescibacteria group bacterium | reverse complement strand
ACAGTTCTTTTAAATGAAGCTATAGAAGGTCTTAATTTAAAAAATGGAGCAATTGTAGCGGACGCCACATTTGGAGGCGGGGGACATAGCCTAGAGATTTGTAAAAGATTTCCGGAAGCGCGGATAATCGCTCTCGACCAGGATAGGAGCTCTTGGGAAAGGACGAAGGACAAGTTTGAAAATTGTAAAATTTCTTTTCATAATGAGAATTTTAGGGATTTAGATAAAGTTCTAATTGGGCTCCATTTAAAAGGTTTTGACGGCATTATTTTTGATTTAGGTTTAAGTTCTGACCAGCTAGAGAATTCCGGACGAGGATTTTCTTTTCTCCTGGATGAGCCCTTGCTCATGCAAATGAAAAATTTAGGAACAGAAAATTCTTCGGAGGAAGAGGTGACGGCTTACGATGTCGTTAACTCATGGAGCGAGAAAAATTTAGCGGACATCATTTATGGATATGGCGAGGAAAAGTTTGCAAGGAGGATAGCCAGGGGGATAGCAGAAGCCAGAGAAAAAGCAAAAATTAAAACCACTTTTGATTTAGTAAAAATAATTGAAAGCGCAGTACCGGCAGTTTACAGGAGAGAAAGAATCCATTTTGCAACCAGAACTTTTCAGGCGATACGAATAGCGGTCAATGATGAGTTGGGGGCGCTGACCGAAGGGTTGAAGAAAGGATTTAAATTTCTAAAGAATGGGGGAAGAATGTCGGTGATAACATTTCATAGTTTAGAGGACAGAATAGCAAAAAGATTTTATAAAGAAAAGGAAAAAGAAGGAGAAGCAAGATTAATAAATAAAAAAGTAATTTTAGCAAACGATAGTGAAGTGAAAAGTAATCCAAGGTCAAGAAGCGCAAAACTGAGAATTTTGGAAAAAACCAAATAAAACAAATGAGACAAGCAGGTTTAAAATTGAAGATGTACGCAAGTGGTCTGGGTAATGTGAGCATAGCCAGCAGTGATGCTCCGAGGTTTGCTCTGCGCTTTATTCTCTGGTCTTTTGGCATACTGGCTATCTGGTACATTTTCCTTCTGGGAAATATGGTTTTTAATATTACGGAACGCCGGGCGCTCGAGACGCGCGCGCGAACCCTTTCTTCCGAAGTTGGCGATTTAGAGCTCGTTTACTTGTCGATGTCTGAAAATATCGATCTTGCTTTCTCTCATTCTATAGGATTTAAAGAAGTGGAAGCTAAATTTGCAGTTCGCAAATCCCTTAATTCTCTTGGATTCCGCGAATCCTTTGGCAATATAAAAATTGTTAAAAATGAAATATAGTTTTCTTAGGAGGACCCGAATTATTCTTTTTTTTATTGTATCATTTGCCCTAGTTCTGGTAGTAAAACTTTTTTTTGTGCAAATCGTGCACAGTAATTCCTATGGAGAAATTGCCTTGCATCAATATGCCACTCCCTCGAGCAATATATACGAGCGGGGAAATATTTATTTTTCTAGAAAAGACGGACAGCTCGTAAGCGCCGCTACGCAAACTTCTGGATTTAAGGTGGCTATTGACCCCAGTAAAATTGTTGATGCAGAGAGTGTCTATAAAAAATTATCAAAAATAATAACGCTTGATCAAGACGAATTTTTAATTAAGGCAAAAAAGAAAGACGATCCCTATGAAGAAATTATTGGTCGCTTAAATAAAGAGAGAGCAGACGCCGTATCCGCGCTTAAAATTCCCGGTTTGAATATTTTCAAAGAGAAGTGGCGTTTTTATCCTGGGGGAGTTCTGGCTTCGCATGCGCTTGGTCTTGTCGGATATAAGGGCGCAGAGCTGGGAGGACGTTACGGTCTTGAGAAACAGTACAATACAGAACTCACTAGGAATAATAATAACCCTTATGTGAATTTTTTTGCCGAAGTTTTTTCCAATGTGCGGAAAACTTTTTTTGAAAGTGATACGCGGGAAGGAGACGTCGTAACAAC
>JBBUFT010000018.1:1667-4769 GCA_038078035.1 Patescibacteria group bacterium | reverse complement strand
TGCCACCCCCTCATTGCAAATGAGGTGCTCTACCAGATGAGCTAACGGCCCAATTAAGGCAATTCTATCTTATTTTTTCAATAATGCAAATTTTCTCTTTATTTTTGGTTTGTGTTGGTGTAATATACGAGGTAGTGCGCTACAAAATATACACCAAAACTGAACAGGTTTGGGATGCTATGCTCGAGAGTATAAATCAGGCGAGAAGCTCCATTTTTCTCGAGATGTATATTTTTTCGGATAATACTTCCGACACGCATGATTTTGTTGAAATTCTAAGACAGAAAGCCATTTCTGGTATCAAGGTCAAGATTATTTTCGATTCATTCGGAAGCGGAGGAAACCTACTAGAAAAATCTCTTGCCAAGTTAAAAGATGCCGGAGTTGAGTTATTCTTTTTCAAAAAACTTTTTCGTTATACCCACAGGAAGGTACTTGTCATAGACGAAAGTGTGGCTTTTATTGGAGGGGTGAATATAAATAAATTCTTTAAGAAATGGCATGATTTACATATCAAAATTGAAGGAAAAATTGTAAACCACATAATGCGATCATTTGCTCGCGTTTATAAAAAATGCGGAGGTCGCGACCCTTTTGTTCTGCAATACGACAAATCGAGGCTGATCCAAAGGGGCAAGATATGGTTCTTTGAACATTTTTCCGATAAGAGTTCTTTCCGTTTGAATAAATATTATCGAAACAAGATTGATGGCGCGGAAGAAAAGATTTCAATCGTTACCCCGTATTTCATGCCCAACCGATGGGTCATTAATGCGCTGAAACGAGCGGCAGAGAGAGGGGTGGCAGTAGAGATTGTCATGCCCAAGGTAGCGACGAATCCTAAAATTGCCAACTGGTCGAATTATTTATATATGAACAAGCTCTTTCCGTCCGGGGTGAAATTCTTTTTAACCAATGAAATGATTCACAGTAAATTGATGATTATTGACGGCAAGGAAGGCATCTTGGGTTCGCAGAATGTTGACGTACTTTCTTTTGATTTGGGCATGGAGTCGGGTATTTTTTTTACCGAAAAGAAATTGGTTGATAATCTGGCAAACGTTGTTTTTCGTTGGAAGGGGGATTCTGTAATGTTTACCCCAAAGATGAGAAATAATTATTTTTTCGATCATTTGATAAATTTTTCTCTTAGTGCTTTCGAATACGCGATTAAAATTTTTAATCGTTTCACCATTTAGTATTTATCATTCTGGTAAAGTAAGCGAAGCGGTGCGCGAGAGCGCTCATCGCGCCCCCGATAATAAGCAGTAATACAATTTGTGGAAGAGAATAACGAAATATTCCATAAGTAAAAATTATAACCCCCAATATATAATCTATCTGATCAAGAGGTATCCAGCTTTCTCCTTCTTTTATTCCAACTTTTCTTTTAAAGTATGACTTCATCAAATCTCCCGTAAGCGCTCCAAAAGAAATTAGAAAACCGACCAAAACTACATAGCTCGTATTTTGCGTTTCTTCAATAAAACCTTTGTTTGCAAGGATATAATAGGACAAAGTTCCGACAATAATTCCCCCTACTAAACCGCGCCAAGTCTTGTTGGATCCGAAAATTTTCTCATTTATTGGTTTTCCAAATTTTTTTATTCCTCGCAGTAAGACTGGAGTCATATTGGCAATCATTGCCGGAAGCAGAAAAATAAAAGAAAAATAAATGTAATGAATATTATAAAACCCAAACACCATCATCAATATCGCGTAGCTATAACATCCGGCAATTACGTCATCTAAAATTATCAGTGTGGGTGTTTGCGCCTCTTCTCTATCGATAGCGCCAATTGGCGGGATCCATTTTAAAATATCGATAATGCGGAAAATTATAAATCCCAATATCGCGATGAGTATTTGTCCCGTCAAGGTGAAATTCAAAGTAGAATTCAATTCAAATAAAAAAAAGCCGACAAACCACATTCCAATCCACTCATCAATGACAATCCATGAATGATCCCTTTCTCCACTTTCTTTTTGTATTTTGCGAATTGCCCAAAATCCGAGTACTAAAAAAATAAAGAAAAAAACAACGTAAATAATTTTATCCAAAAAATAGAAAGACAAAAAAGAAAATATCAAAGACAAGAAACTTGCCAATGTCCCAGGGAATTTTGTTTTTCTGCCTAGTCCCCACAAAGTGACTATATGAGTCGCTAGGTTTTGGGACAGAGATTCCTTCATAAACTAGCTATTTCTAAAATAATGCGAATATATGGAGACATAAGTAAGCACCATGGTCGAGATAATTGTGAAATATAACAGAACATCTGGAATGAGGCTTGTTGTTCTGGAAATTATCAATACTGGTATCAAAAGCGCCTGAAAAAGCATTTTTAGTTTTCCCGCTCTGGTTGCTTGCTTCTTGTGGTCCGGAGCTTTTATCGCTCCGTAGGCTAGTACTGATTCACCCAGAACGATCGAAACAGTTAGGAGATTTAGTCCGAAGGGGATAAGCACAGCCACTATCAATATTTTATCACTTAAGCGGTCTAGCATTCCGCCAAAGGCATGGTCACTAGGCTTTTTATATATTTGACGAGCAAGCAAACCGTCAAAGAAATCAGTGGAAATAACAAAAACATAAAATACAAGTGTAAAAGCGACAAATGTTCCGAATTCTAGAGAAATGGATTTAGACACAAAAAGAGCAAGCCACGGCGCCGCGAATATTCTTGCATAAGTCAGCATATTGGGCGTGATGCCGTATTTATGATGTAAAAATAACACAAATTTTTCCAACTTTTCTTTCATAGCTCTCCTTCCATCGTTACTATATCTCTAAGTTCCACTTATATTGACGACCATACTATCTATTATCTTACAAACTGCTTTGTTTTGTCTTTTTAAATATCTTCTGGCTCCGGGGGTAGGGATCGAACCTACGACCAATCGCTTACACTTTATCTTCTATTACTAGAAGTGTGGACTATATCATATCCATATTCTGAAAATAATCAGAACTTAGGATCAAGGCGCTTCGTGCCCCGATTTGTATCGGAGAACTACTCCAATAAATGGATAGTCTCTACACCTTACCAGCTCTTTTGTAAAAAAGCTGGTCTTGGCTCGGGATTACCCTGAGAGTTCATC
>JBBUFT010000018.1:0-1657 GCA_038078035.1 Patescibacteria group bacterium | reverse complement strand
ACTACTCCAAAATGGATAGTCTCTACACCTTCCCCAACATAATCGTTTAGGCTTGGCTCGGGATTACCCTGAGAGTTCATCTCGTAGGGCTTCCCCGAATTCACCTTGTTATCATTCCTAAGTTTCCTTAGGAAGCTGCAATAAACTTACAGGCGACCGCTCTACCGCTGAGCTACCCCGGAATTTATTTAAATCTATAAAGAACTTTCATTATATTATCAGAAAATAGCGAAAAAACAATGTATTGGTTTGTTTTTATGCTGGAATTGTTAAGAAAAATTTTATATAATACATTTAGCCAATTAAACATCACCCCAAGTTCGGAGTCTCCGGAGCCAGAAAACTAGATACGAACCCCGAACCAGAGCAAGCTTGGTACGGGGCAGACTCATTTTTTGAAGATGAGAAGATTCGCTATAGGTTTCAAAAATTGATTTATTTCTTTCGCTTCTTTTGGGTGCGGGGCAAGTTTCTTGTCTTGTCGCATATAACCCCAACTGAACTACGGGCCCGATTGCGTAAGAATATATCGTATGATACAATTATCGTGTAATTTTTGATTTAATGATCGGGAAATTTAAAAAAGCATTTTTTTGGGTTCTGCTTATTGGCAGTTTCCTCGGCTCTATTACCGTAAATGCAGCTGACACTGTTCCACCGACTGTTTCTATCGGCTCACCCGCAAGCAGCGCTACTGTTTCCGGAACTATCACCCTCTTAGCCAATGCCACTGACGATGTAGGAGTAGTGGGAGTGCAGTTCAAAATAGACGGCAACAATATGGGTGCGGAGCAGACTGTCTATCCATATGACGCTCCCTGGAATACGGCAAATTTCTCAAACGGCTCTCATACGATTACGGCCACTGCCCGCGATGCCGCCAGCAATACCAGAACTTCCTCCGGTGTAGCGGTGACAGTCAGTAATGGTTCGGTCACAAACAGTGCCCAATATGTAAATCAAAATGTTCCTGCCACCATGACTGTCGGGCAGAAATACTACGTCAATGTCACTTTTAAAAATACCGGCACTAGTACCTGGACAAGAAACGATGCTTTCAAGCTCGGCTCTCAGTTTCCCCAGGATAACACGACTTGGGGAGCAAATCGGTTTTATTTGGAAACAAGCGATACCGTGGCACCTGGTCAGTCAAAAACTTTCACCATGCCGATTACTGCCCCATCCTCGCCAGGTACATATATATTTCAATGGCGCATGGTCAAAGAGTTAGTAGGATGGTTTGGGGATTTTTCTCGAAGCATTTC
This sequence comes from Patescibacteria group bacterium, assembly GCA_038078035.1. Taxonomy (GTDB): domain Bacteria; phylum Patescibacteriota; class Minisyncoccia; order Phycocordibacterales; family UBA9973; genus UBA9973. Next base: position 392 of record JBBUFT010000018.1, on the reverse strand, counting down.
AGTAACAGTGTCCCCGCCGGGTCCTGAAAACCTCTCACCCAACGGCAATTTTATCTCCAGCGGAACAGGCTTGGTTACTCTTTCCTGGAGCCCATCGGCTGGAGCTGCACGCTACTCGCTCGGAGTAACAGATTACACAGAACCGGGTTTAAAGGATCCGCGGAATAATTGTTCAGGATACTACTTATGCCAGAGCGATATCTCCGGGACTTCAATTTCACTGCCGGTAAAGCCAGGGCACGTCTATTTCTGGTGGGTTACCGCAAAAAATGCCGCTGGCCAATCAAGTATTGCCGAGAATTCTATATTTGCCGTCGAAACCGACGCGATTATCGATTCAAGCGATAAACTGGTAGGACCGGTGGTTTTTCATAATTTTCGCTACAGAGGAA
>JBBUFT010000017.1:0-7916 GCA_038078035.1 Patescibacteria group bacterium | reverse complement strand
CCCATAATAGTAAAACTGTAGATAACCGAGCCAAGTACAAGCACCACGCCAACGACCCCGAAAATTATACCAATCTTGGAAGGAAAAACTCGATTTTCTCGTAGCGTAAATATGTAATAAAAACCAACCAAAACCGCCACAACAAGCGCTACAACAACTTTCAAAATGAATCGACTGGTTATTTCGCCAGAAATAAAATACCTTACGAGAGTTACCAAATCCACAACAATGACAAGCGAGGAAAGAAATAAAATAATGTATATAAGCCATTTGCGAACTGTTTCATCTATGTGAGAGAGCCCCTTGTCTGTAAATTTATTCCAGAAATATGAAATGATTATGAAAATCGGGAAAAATATAATGAGTGTAGCAAGAGCCATGCGAATACTCTCATATTCATAAGTAGAATATCCGTACTGATAACTAGAATTCAAGACATCTGGGAAACGTTTGTTCAGCGTTTCGAAAACAAGATTTAGAAATGACACAACAGAAGTTATTAATGTGATTAACACGCCCAGACATAGGAAGAAAAACCCTATGCCAAACTTAGATTGGGTAATATTTATTTGTGGTTCCATCACTCCATTATACCCCACATGGCAGTATTGGCAAGCGAGATCGGGCGACTGTTTGACTTTTCCAATACACAGAGCTCCCCTGCTTCTGTTTGACCTTTGAAATCTTTCATTATTTCAGCAAGCGCATGACTAAGCGAAAGTGCGGAAAAGTTAGTGGCATAAGAAGTCAAAATGACAAAAATAGGCTTGTCGCTTAAAACTTTCCGTACCAGAGAGAGGAGTTTGGGCAACATTTTTTCTATTTTCCAGACTTCCCCCTTGGGTCCGCGGCCGTGCTTGGGCGGATCCATAATTATACAATCATATTTATTGCCCCTCTTTATTTCTCGCTCTAGAAATTTTATTGCGTCATCTTCTATAATGCGTATCGGTAATTTTTCTAAGCCCGACAACTTTTGATTCTCTTTCGCCCAAGTTAAAGTTTGCTTTGAGGCATCTACATGCGTCACCTCCGCGCCGGCACGGAGAGCAAACAAACTCGCCACCCCCGTATAGCCGAACAAATTAAGAAATTTTATCTTTCTGCCGGAATTTTTTATTTTATTTTCTATAAACTCCCAGTGACTCGCCTGTTCTGGAAAAAACCCAAGATGCCTAAAGAGTGTAGGCGTAGCCAAAAACTTTATCCCTCTATATTCCATCTCCCACTTTTCCTTCATGTCAAAGTGTCTCTTTGACATGTTAAATTTCCAGCCGGGTTTAGCACCTGTAAGGGAACTAAAAAATTTTCCGTCAGCCTTTGCCCATTCTTTCTCCGATAAAGTTTTCTTCCAAACTGCATCCTCATATGGACGCACAAAAATATAAGGACCGAATCGTTCCAGCTTCTCTCCGCCACCCGTATCTAGAAGTTCATAATCAACCCAACTTTTTGAACAAAAAATTTTAATCATATTAAAAATTCAACCACATCCCCGTCTTTTACGACATATTCTTTGCCTTCGGTGCGAACTAAGCCTTTTGAACGGGCAACCGTGTACGAACCACAGTTTAATAAATCTTTCCAATTTATTACTTCTGCGCGAATAAATTTCTCTTTGAAATCATTGTGTATCGCCTTTCCCGCCTCGGGTGCGGTAGAACCACGACGAGTCGTCCAGGCGCGAGTTTCGTCCTCGCCGGTAGTTAAAAAAGTGATTAGGTTGAGCAAATCGTAACTTGCCTTAATCAGGCTGTCTAACCCAGTACCGAAAACTGGGTCAACTTCTATACACGGACCAGGAATTTTCTCTGCCACTTCACGCATATTTTTTTCACTAGCTTCCGACATGTTGAGAACATAAAGGATGGGCTTTTTAATCCCCGCTTGCTCTAATTCAAAATTTATAACTTCAATATCAAAAAGCGGATCAACTTTATCATGCACATGAATCGTGTTCGCATCTTCAAAAATTCGCACCACTTCAATAATCGCATCCACGTCACGAATGTGCGATAAAAATTTATTTCCGAGCCCGGCACCCTCGCTTGCCCCCTTCACCAGTCCCGCGATATCCACAAATTCCACCACGGCTGGAATCACTTTTTTAGATTTACTCATTGCCGCAAGCCCCTCCAGCCTCCCGTCCGGCACTGGCACAATGCCCACTGACGGATCAATAGTGCAAAATGGGTAATTTTCAGCCGGTACTCCTTTCTTCGTAAGCGCATTAAATAGTGTCGACTTGCCGACGTTAGGCAACCCCACAATTCCGACTGAAATACTCATAATTGGTAAATTATATCACGATTTAGTACGAACGGATTTATTTTACAATGTTGATTAAATTGTTGTTCAAAAAACCATTGATGTTCGCCACAGTGGTCTTAATAATTTCTTTTTCCGCTTCTTTGGAATAAAAAGCGATATGGGGAGTGACAATGACATTCGGCATATCTATTAGAGCTCGGTCCTCGAGGAGTGTTTTGTAATCTTTAATCCTTTCAGACCTTGAAGGAGAAGAAAGAATTTCAATCTCTTCTTTTAACTCTCGCTCTCCTTCGAGAACATCTAGTCCCGCTCCAGCGATAACCCCTTCTTTCAGCGCGCTGATAAGCGCGTCAGTGTCGATAAGTTCTCCGCGAGCAGTATTTATCAGATAAATTCCTTTTTTCATTAAAGAAATGTTGTCTTTATTAATCAAATGGTGGTTTTCTTTATTATACGGAGCGTGCAGAGTCAAGATATCCGATTGCGATAGAAGTTCTGATAGATTTTTATATTCAAAATTATTTTCTTGGGCGAATTGCAAATCCGGATGTAAATCACAGGCAATAACATGCATCCCGAAACTCTGGGCAATCTTGATTACATTTCTCCCTATTTTACCAGTACCAACGACCCCAATAGTTTTCTCTCTCAAATCAAAGCCCTTGAGTTTAAAAATTGAAAAATCTCCTCCCTCTTTCAGTTGATGGCTGGCATCAAAGATTTTTCGTGAAAGATTAAGAATGAGAGCAAAAGTAAATTCAGCGACCGTATAAGAGCCATAGGCTGGAACATTGGCAACATTTATTCCTTTGGAATTGCAATAGGAAATATCAATGTGATCAAAACCGGTTGAGCAGGTGCAGATCAGCTTTAAATTCGGCAAGGCATCAATAACATTTTTCTTCAACTCGGAATTAATGAAAACAGAAATAATTTCAGCATCTTTGATTAAATGAACATTTTCTTCGTTTAATTTTTCTTCAAAAAAAGAAACCTCTAAACCGCCGAACAACTGACGAAATATCTCCTGTTTATCTTCGGAAACTTCAAATAATGCAATTTTCATACCTAAATTATATCATAATAATAGAGATTAAATACAGTAAAAAAAAATTTATTCAATTAAAATTAATCTGAAAACTATACATCCCCATGCCGCAGAGACCTTTCAGTGTTTCCCCCGTTTTAAAAATTCCAAGATCAATTTCGGTTTCTCCCGTTTGGGGTAAAATCTTTCGGAATGAGATAGAAGGTATGACAAGTGAAGCTGAGCAGTCATAGGTGCCGTTTGTCGCCACAACAAGTTTGGTTGGCATGCCACCCTTCGCCTCTGTTACCTGTGGAGAATATCCGCCAAGAGCATCAATCTTAATGTATTGGACACCATCTTTTATTTCTACGCCTTGCGTTGACCCAGCGCCGCCGGCAAAAATAATACCAATAACGACAATCAGGGCAAGGGCAATAATTATGTAAACCGTTTTGTTCATATAATAATTATATACTGAATAAAGGATTTATAATGCCAAGCCCCGCAAGCCCCGCCAGAAGCGCAAATAATCCAAGACCTATCACCACCACCCCTGCGGATTTAAAGAATAATGGCGCATGTTTCCCATGCGCGAATGAAGAGGACCCGAATGATAGAAGCGCAAGCATCGGCAAAGTACCCAAAGCAAATGCGAACATAATGGACATTCCAGAGGTGAAAGACCCGCTCGAAAGAGCAACTATCTGCATTGATTGCGTAAATCCGCAGGGCAGAAAGAATGTTCCAAAACCAATAACAAGCGGAGTGAAAGTTTTATGCTCGATTTTTCTGAAGAAATTAAAAAGTTCGGAGGGTAATGCAATTTTATTTTTTGCCAATACTCCAACTAAATTTAAACCGAGCATTAACATCACAATGGATGCTAAAAGTCCGAGTATAGCTGTGAATGTAAAATTAATGCCGATGGCATTGCCAATTATTCCAAGAACTCCGCCCAGAACAGCAAAACTAACCAATCTTCCGACGTGAAAAAGCAAAAAGGTTTTTGTATCGCTAACGTTGTCTTGTGAAATTTTAGCTGAAAGTGATAATACCAATCCCCCAACAATGGCGAGGCATGAGGAAACTGATGCAATGAGTCCGACAATGAAACTGGTTGCGGGTGTCGTTTTGCCGCCAATCCCAAAACTTAGAATTCCAGATTTTTGCAACATAAAAAATAGAGCCAGAAATACAAGCCCGATGGGTATGGCTTTCCATACAACATCGTCTTTTTTATTTTCTTCCCCGCCTGCATCGCGTTGCGTTGCACTGCGGGCAGGTATTATTTTTTCTACTGAAAGGGTGTAACCGTTTGGTTTTACCTTGCTTGTCAGTAATTCTGCCAATTCCTCGGGGTTTTTTTCGCCATCGGTTTCAATTTCTACTGTTTCTTTTTTTAAATTCACCCGCGCATTTTTTACAAACTCTTGCTCGTTCAAAATATCTTCAATCAAGATTTTACATGATGCGCAGTATGTTCCAGAAACATGAAATGTGTATGTTTTTAACATTGAACATACAATTTATCATGAAAGATTAGACGCTGCAACCCGTTCCGTCTTCTTGCTCTTGTGTATTTTGCTCTGTCTGATAATTTTTACTCGCCATCAAAACCGCGATCAATGTCGTCAAGGGAACGGCGAGCAAAAGTCCTGAAGAAGAGATGAGGGTTCGGGCGATTTCCTCGGCAACCATTTCCAAACTGGCAAAATATTCCAAGGGTATTCTTTGTACAGACAAAAGCAGAATCAGCGGCAGGGAGGCGCCAGTATAGGCAAGCACTAGCGTATTAACTACCGCGGAAATGTGGTCTTTGCCCACGCGCATTGCTTCCTTAAAAAGTTTCAAACCGCGCAGATTTGGGTTAACTCTCGCCAAGTTGAAAACAACGGAGGATTGGATAGCCGCCACATCGTCGAGCACGCCCACCGCGGCGATGATTATGCCGGCAATCAAGAGCCCGATAAGATTGAGTGAATTGTTTGTCGCCATATCTAAATATAAAGATGCTTCACTCATACCCGTAAATTCTAGAGAGTTGATAAAATAATTCGAGATACTTCCAGTAAAGATTAAAGCAATGACTATGCCCCCGAAAGCGGCTATGGATTTTTTATTCAAACCGTAAGACAAGTAAAGAGCAGGTATTAAAATTAAAGCAGCCCCAATTGTGCCAATAATTACCGGTGAAGCGCCTTTTAGAATTTGGGGCACGATAAAAGTAAAGATAACTGCAAAAGTAAAAAGCAAACCAATAAGAGAATAGAATCCTTTCCATCCACTAGTTAAAATTACCAACCCAATAAAGAAAATAAACAATACCGTTAGACTTCCAGTTCTGGAGATATTGTCCATGCTCCATTCGCTGTCTCCATACGCCGATTTGCGGACGAATATTTTGTCCCCTTTGGCTACCGGATTATAATCATTTAAAATATTTATTTCTTTTTTTTCTGATGGAGCGCCAATTTCCACTAATAGATTTTGTTCTTTAATGATTTTATTTTGATTGCCAATTTCTAGGGCAGTTTCTTTTTCTGAAAGCACCTCTAAAACTATTCCGCTCATAACATCTTTGTCAATGGGTTTTGAAAAAGAATAAATTATTCCAGCCAGCGACAGCACTAAAATTACAAGAACAATATACTTGTTTGGTTTTTCTGAAACATGATCGTGATAATCGTTGTGTGTTGGTATCTCCATTTTTTTATAATTACCAAATAAAACTTCTTTCAACATTGCCTATGCCGGAGATTTTCAGTTCTATAGATTTAGGGATCGGCGTTATTTGACTAAATATAAGGACACCCTCTCTGTGGTATCCACCCGCTTCTCCGCCTTCCCAGCGCAAGGGTTTATATTCCTTGCCTTGATCATCAATGAGAACTGCAGATTTTGTCATGTCCTGATCGAGCTCTACAGAATGTGTGTTCATAACGATGTCAAACTTCCACTCTGCGGATTCTGGTAAAAGATCAAGGGGTGTAATCACAACAGTAATGCTTGTTTGTTCGTCTGTCTTTGTTCCCCAATTTTTTTCAGTAGTAGTTACTTGCTGATTAGTTTGATTAGTAACAGGGGCATTCTGCAGTTTTGGACCATTAAAATATAGAACAAGAAATCCCCCAATAAAAGCTATTACATACAGGCCTGTTATTATCCTATTTTTCATAATGTTTTCTTAATTTAATTATTCTACTTATTATGTATGCAATACCGGCAAGGTTAAAGAGAATTCCTACCCAAAACAACTTAACCTGGTATTGCGCCGCAAATGTCGCAAGCCCTGTCACCCCTAGAATAGGCACTAGATTTACTAAATAGTGAGCGCAGCAAGATATCATAGCCGCAGTGGAAGTTGTCCCAGATATGCCGACCACTTTACCCATACCCTGGCCACTATGCACCAAGTTTTTTATGTATTGATACAAGCCGATTTGAATTCCGAAACCTGCCGCCAAACTGACAATAAAATACCAATAATCTGCGAATTGCTTTTCTGTAAAACTCCAGCCGGAGACCAAAGTCAGCACAATGAAATAAACTGAGAGCAAAATCGCGCTTGCGAGTATTCCATAAAGTACTGATTTGATAATGTTATTATTCATGACTATTTCCCCATACTGTTAATTTTCTCCAGTTAGGAATAAAAGCGGGAGTTTTCTTTTTGTATTCATCCCAAAAAGCTCCGAAATCTTTTTGAGCCTCTTTCTCTTCGCTTCGCGCAAGGCGTATATACATCCAAACGAGAATCGGAAACATCACAAGAGTAAGCAGGGTCGGCCATTGCAAGAAAAATCCAAACATGATTAATATGAAACCGAAGTATTGGGGGTGGCGAATGCGAGCATAAGGACCAGTGACGGCTAAGGTATGTTCATTCTGAGCCTTGTAAAGCACTTTCCATGCCTTAGAAAGTAGCATAAAGCCGTAAATAATTAGAATGTAACTTGCAATATGGAATGGTCCGAAATGCGGATCACCACCCCAGCCGAATAGGTCTTCAAAGAGATGTCCAGAATTGTGCGCAAAAAAATCAATACCAGGAAATTTTGCGGAAAGCCACGGATAGAGAAAATATATCGTAAGCGGAAAACCATACATCTCCGTGAATAGAGCAATAATGAAAGCCGAAAATCCGCTGAATGATCTCCAATCTCTAGAAGTCTTTGGTTTAGGGAAACTAAAGGCAAAAATAATGAAAACCAGCGAATTTATAATGACAAGCGACCAAAGGCCGTATGAGTTTTCCATAATAATTTTTTAATGGCAACATCTGCCACGTTTATTTTCTTTGTTTTCGTTTTTTGTTTCTGATTGTCCTGTTGTTGAAATATTGCTTATTTTATTTTCCGTACCATTGTTGTCATGTTCTCCGTGTCCCTTAAACATCATCCAAATATGAGGGACTATGCAAACACCAAGTATAATCAGCCAAAAATAATTGAATGAAGCTAATTTTTCTCCACCGAAAAGTGTAACTACTATCAAAAGAAGACAGGGGATCATCATCCATATCATATTTCGTCCGTGATTCATGTTATTATTGCGTATACGTTTTTTAATTAATTTTTAAACTCCACAACTTGCTCCGCCCTTTTGTTGCTGCGGT
>JBBUFT010000016.1:0-3407 GCA_038078035.1 Patescibacteria group bacterium | reverse complement strand
ATAAGTATGAATCGCGTACCAATTTCTTGTTCCCTGTGTCTCTTGTTTTGACATAAAAATTCCGAAAAATCTAAAGCAGAATTATCTTTTCCAAACCTTTTGAAAAAATAAAATCAAAAATTCCTAGATAATAAGCAATCAGAACAGACAGCGCAATAACAATTAGGGTAAAGTAGAAAACCTGGCTTCTTTTGGGCCATATCACATGTTTTAATTCTACTTTTGTTTCTTTTAAATACTCGGTAATTTTTGACATTCTTTTAAAAAAGCCCCCTTCAGGGCTTCTTTAATACTACTCTTTCCAGATAAAATAGTCAAACTTACCTTATCTCGTAAGTTATTGTGACATTTGAAATTATTGTGTTTTCACCTTTGGGAATTTCAGCTGGAACCGAAGCTCCGCTATCAGCCGACATCATTTCTGCTTTGCCGTAATATAGCGGCATTGGATAGTTGCCGCCCTCACTAAAATTTGAAATTTTCCCTAATTTAACATCTAGGTCTCTCGCTAGAACTTTGGCTTTTTCTTTCGCGTTATCGATCGCTATTTTCCTTGCCTCCGCTTGAAGCCCCTCTTCATCATCAATGGCAAAATTGGGACCATTCAAATCAGTAACACCCAAACCTCCTAATCCTTGCATAATTTTGCCAACATCGTCAGTATTGCGAATTTTCACAGTAATACTTTCATATGCTTCGTAGCCAGAAATTACATTCTTGCCTGGACGAGGCGGACAGCCCCATTCATTACAGGGCATTAATGCCTGTATTTCATATACATATTTGTATTGAGGATTAAAGGAAGCATTAGAGGTCTTGATATCCTTTTCTGCCACATTATTGGACTTTAAAAAGTCGAGTGAGGCCTTCTCAACTACCGCCACGGCATCTTGCGCTTCTTTGACAGTTGTCCCCTCTTTGCGAATGGTAAAATAAACATTCGCGATGTCTGGTGCTGCCGAAACCTCTCCATAACCTGATACAGTAATAGTATTTGTCTCCTTATCGCCTATAATTCCATCGGATTTAAACCCTGGGGAAAATGATTTTCCAATAATGGACACTGAAAGAACGATTAACAAAACAAGTAATGCTTTATATAGATTCTTTATATATTCTGCGGGTATTTCTATCATATATTTATTTTCAGCCTAAAGCTGATCCGCCTCCCTGCCCCGCCAGAACGGGGTGAAGCGGAAATTGTTATCTTCTAATAATCCCATTATATACTTAAATGTTTTTAAATCAAATTTACTTCCGGGACAAGTTTTAAATTAAATTTAGAAAAAACTGAATCAATAATTTGTAAAGCTAAATCCTTCACTTCTTCTCCCGTTGCTCCACCGTAATTCACTATTACTAATGCTTGTTTTTCATGCACACCAACATTCCCCACCCGATAGCCCTTCCAACTTGCCCCACCTTCCTCGCCATGGCGGGGTAAGGCGGGGCCACATTGTTCAATCAGCCACGCTGAGGGAATTTTTATCATTTCCTCCTCTTTAAAAAAGGGCATTCCGGGATAAAGCTTCAATAGAGATTTCAGTGTTTCCTCATTTACAAAAACATTTTTAAAAAAGCTCCCGGCATTACCGATAATTTTCGGATCCGGTAATTTATTTTTGCGTATTTGCGTCACCGCATCGCTTATATCTTTTGGGCTTTTAACTGTGACTTTATTTTTTTCTAAATATTCTTGCAAAATCTTGTAGCTTGTATTTTTTTTCTCAATCTTACTTAATTTCAAAATTATGGCGAAAATAAAATATTTATCTTTTAATTCATTTTTAAAAATGCTATCTCGATAACCCAGCTCGCATTCATCCTTGGTAAAAATTCTTTTTATTCCATCCTCTATCGAAAAAGTTTCTACTTTTTCCAGAACATTTTTGAGCTCTGCCCCATAAGCGCCGACATTCTGCATTGGGGCAGCCCCCACTGTCCCTGGAACAAATGCAAGATTTTCAATTCCCCAGTATTCACGCTCTGCGGCAAAGAGAACGAGGTCATGCCAGATTTCCCCGCTCAAAGCTCTTATAAAAACAACTTTATCATCTTCCCCTAGAATTTCAATACCTTTTATTTTGTTTAAAATAACCAGGCCCTCAAAATTTTTCGTAAATAAAATATTACTGCCTCCGCCTAAAAATAACCTTTCATTTTCTTTGAATTCTGGAGTCGTGAAAAGCTCTTCCAATTCTTCTTCAGAATTAACTTCCGTAAAAAATCTAGCTCTTGCTGAAATCCCAAAGGTGTTCAGGACTTGCAGGTCGTGATTTTCTAGAATTTTCATAGAATCTCCTTTTCTAGTTTTTTCTCTATCTCTTCCTCGCTAACCGGACGGATCATTTTCTTTAATTCGGGATCTTGTGAAAGATCTATGCCTTGTCTCTCCAGTAGCAGGGCCATCAGTTTCATAAGTTTAGTAACTTCTCGTTCGGAAATGAGATTCAGCTGCAAATGCGTTTCTTCTCTTAAATCGTCCACTTTCGCGGTACGATTTTGAGATATGAGTACGAAGATCGCAAGGATAATAGCTTCAAGAGAGACTATATTCGTCAATAAATTAAAGGGGAAAGGATCAAATGGGGGTATTAATTTTATATATCCAACATTTATAAGTATCCACGCAGTAAATAAAAAAATATTAAACAGCAAGAAGGTCGTGCTCCCGAAACTAGAAGTCATTGTGTCTGCTATTTTCTCAGTAATGGTTCTCCTCGCATCAGCCTTCGCTTTAATGCTCTTTAATATTTTCCTTTGCGATTCTTCATTCTCGCCAAAGAGTAGTTTTAAAAACGAAATGTGATTTTGAGACATATTATCCCCTAATTATACTTTCCGAACCATCATTATGCAATCTAATAACTTTCGACGCCTTACCCGCAATTACGCCGTCATCTATATACAAATCAACCGTATCGCCAAAATAATTTTTTGCTTCTTCTATGTTCGCAGCTGGAGGGTAACCTTCTGGATTGGCAGAAGGCGCAATAAGTGGTCCTGTTCTCATAAGCAACTCTCGAAGTTCTAGTGAAGCTGGCAACCTGACCGCAAGAGTCTTCGTGCCGCGATGCAAGTACGCAAACTTTTCACTCGGGCAATCAAAAATAAAACTTGTTGGCTCATTGTATTCTTTAATTGTTTTTTCCTCCGCTTTGGTCAGAGCAATGCTGAATTTTTTCAATGCGCTAAGTTTCTCTATTAGTATGATGCAGGGCTTTTCTGGCGCGCGTTTTCTTATTTTATAAATGCGTTCTACGACTGACTTGTTTTCCGCCTGACCGACAATTCCATACAAAGTGTCTGTGGGCATCACGGCAACGCCACCATTTTTCAAAACTTCAATCAGTTTTTCATTGTTCCAGACGTCACTTTTATTCATGGAAATATTCTACATTTGTTGC
>JBBUFT010000015.1:0-2231 GCA_038078035.1 Patescibacteria group bacterium | reverse complement strand
TTTTAATTGCTTACTCATTAATTTTTAAAGTGCCCCCTTCATATAAAAATCATTTTCCGGTTTGTCGTCATGCTTACCATCTAAAATTTCTTTAAAAGAACGAATAGTTTCAGAGAGCGGTACATATACACCCTTTGTGCCAGTGAAAACTTCAGCCACGAAAAACGGTTGTGAAAGAAATTTTTGGATCTTGCGCGCGCGAGACACGAGTTCTTTGTCCGCCTCAGATAATTCTTCCATCCCTAAGATAGCGATAATGTCTTGCAGATCTTTATATCGTTGGAGCACCCGTTGAACTTCACGGGAAACGTTGTAATGTTCAGTCCCAACAATGTTTGGATCCAGAATCGTACTGGATGAATCGAGTGGATCAACCGCTGGATAAATACCAATTTCAGAAAGTGAACGATTCAAAACCACCGTTGAGTCAAGATGTGAAAATGTAGTAGCTGGCGCCGGATCAGTAAGGTCATCCGCGGGCACATAGACTGCCTGCACTGAAGTGACAGAACCCTTGTCAGTAGAAGTAATTCGTTCTTGCAGAATTCCCATTTCTGTCGAAAGAGTTGGCTGATAACCAACTGCCGATGGAATTCGTCCAAGTAGAGCAGAAACCTCGGACCCTGCTTGGGTAAATCGGAAAATATTGTCAATGAAAAGAAGCACGTCCTTGCCCTCTGCGTCACGAAAATGTTCCGCCATGGTGAGGGCGGAAAGTGCCACACGCAGACGCGCGCCCGGCGGTTCATTCATTTGTCCGAAGACCATGGCAACTTTATCTATGACTTTTGATTCCTTCATCTCGTGATACAAGTCGTTCCCTTCGCGAGTTCTCTCACCCACTCCTGCGAATACTGAGTATCCTCCGTGATTTGATGCAATATTATGGATTAGTTCTTGTATAACCACTGTTTTACCAACTCCAGCTCCTCCGAATAATCCTACTTTTCCGCCTTTAAGCACAGGGCAGATAAGGTCAATAACTTTTATTCCTGTTTCTAAAATTTCTACTTTTGTCGCTTGCTTCACATATTCTGGGGCTTTTCGATGAATTGGCAGGCGTTTGCCGCCCGCCTTCGTTAAAGCCTCGGCAGGTAAATCATCAATCGTCTCACCCAAAACATTGAAAATTCGCCCCAAAGTAGCATTACCCACTGGCACAGAAATGGGAGCTCCGGTATTTATGACTTCCGTCCCGCGAGAAAGACCATCTGTTGTATCCATGGCGACCGTACGTACAACTCCTCCACCTAGATGTTGCTCAACTTCGAGAATTATTTTTTTGTTTGTTCCATCCTTGGCGGGGTTACCGTTCATAACTTCAAGCGCAGTATAAATATCCGGCAGTGTTTCGCCGAAATCTACATCTACGACTGGTCCGATAATTTTTTTGATTATACCTGTGGTTTTCATAATTTTTTTTAATTTTATAACTTTTAACTTACTGAAGCCATCCCAGCGCTAATTTCTGATATTTCTCTGGTAATATTCGACTGCCTGGCTTTATTAAATACTAGAGTCAAATCATCAATCATTTCTCCCGATGCTTCTGAGGCATTTTTCATGGAAATCATTCTACTCGACTGCTCAGAAGCATTTGACTCCAGTAACATTTGATAAATTTGCATTTTAGTAAGTTTTTCCGCCAATACTTCAATAAATTTATCCCGATCTCCTTCAAATAAATAATCTGTTTTTTGTTCAATCTTATTGATTTCTCTTTTATCTACTATCTCTTCTTTGCCCTCTGTTAAATTATCTATTAATTCTCTTAAACTAGATTTATAGATTGGAAGAAGTTGCTTAATATTTGGTTTTTGAGTTAGAGCCGAAATAAAATCAGTATATGCTATGAAAACTTTGTCATAGTGACCAAGACTATATTCATCAATAATGAGCTTAGCTATCGGACTAATATCTTGTAATGTTATATTGTCGGGCAACTCCGTAAAGCCGGCTATTACATTCTGGCCTGTTCTTTGCATGGCAATATTTCCTTTTTTACCGATATTTAAAATACTAACACTTCCAGAAAATCCTTTTAATTTATGAATGGTTTTTTTAATTACTTGTGCATTATAAGCCCCGCATAGACCGCGATTGGAAGTTATCAATACAAGTAAAATATTTTTTACTTCTCGTTCATTAAAGAATGGGTGGGGAATTTCGGAAACATTTTTAGAAATTGAAGTCAAGATATCCCAAGAATATTCCGCATATAAACGAGAACG
>JBBUFT010000014.1:1397-3338 GCA_038078035.1 Patescibacteria group bacterium | reverse complement strand
CTCTAACCAATGAGCGAGGCAAGTTCTTCCTGAAAGCTCCTCAGGGGGAGTATGTACTTTCGGTGAAGGAGGAAATTGGAGATACAAAAATCGTAATCATTAAAAGTGAAAATATCAAAGTTAGCAAGGAAGGAGTAGTAAACACAGAAACGAGAATTTAATTACCACCTAACTTTTTCCGGTACGGATTTTTTGAAGCTTAAAAAATCCTGAAGTTTTCGCGCCGCCGCGCTCGAAACCCCTCAAAAATTTATTTTATAATTTTTTCGCCTTATAATTCTCCGGCGCGTTTTTCAAATACTCTTCGAGTTTTTCTCGCGAGAGAAGTCCTTTTTGTGCGCCGACTTCCTGTACTACGGACATGGAATTTATCGGTCCCCAAGAAAGCGCTTCAGAAAGATTTTTCCCCAAGGCAAGCGCGGCGACAACAGTGGAAGAAAACGCGTCTCCAGCGCCAGTACGTTCGTAGGGAGGTTTCGGATCCGGATAAATAGGCATCGAAAAATAATTTTCTCTATCATACGCGTAAGCGCCCTTTGGTCCGTCTGTAATTACTACTATCCTTGGTCCGAGGGAACTGATTCCAGTGAGTAATTCCTTAATATCGGAAGTTTCCTTGCCCAGAATTTTCTCTGCTTCCTCGACATTACAGAAAAATATTTCTGCTTTTTGATAAAGTCGCGCGAGTTTTTCTTTGCCTAATTTTATTTCGAATTTTCCGGGTTGAAAAGCAAATTTAATTTCCGGATGAGCCTCCAGATAGTCCACTACTGTGTGGTGGAATGGGAAAGCTTTTTCATTTACTGAACTAAAATAAATCCATTTGGGTGTTCCGATATCAGGGAGATTATATTGATATTCTTCATGCTTAATTAAGATGGTGCGCTCTGCTTGATACCATAAAACATAATGATAATTTGTTTTTATGCCGCTATTTACCTTTACAAAACTTGTATCTACTTCATCTTTAATAAAAGAATTCAAGCAATCTTTACCATTCTGGTCATCGCCGATATTTGTAACAATTGAGCTCTTTAGTCCCAATCGAGCTGCAGATACAGCAGCATTGGCTGCATTGCCGACGGCGTTCATTATGTAAATTTCTTCGTAAGGAACTTTGTCTGCGAAGGGCAGGCAGAGTTCATACTCCGCAGTATCGGGTTCTCCACGCACGGTAGCATTCTTTAATTTGATAAAAACGTCTATGACTGTATCCCCAATTGCTAAAAAATCAATTTTTTCCATCCCGTTAGAAATTAGTACTAATACACGAATCCTATTAGTTGAACGGAAATCTTCGATTTCCTATTTCTAACGGGATCCATGATATGATTATAGCAATAAATGAGGAGCAAAGACAAATTTATGAAAAAGACAATTATTTTTTTAATAATCTTTTTTCTTCCATATCATTTTACATTTGCAGATATTGAAATAAATGAAATTATGTATGATCTCCAAACCGGGAGCGACGAGGGCAGGGAATGGCTTGAAATTCGCAATAATGCTGATGCTCCCGTGGATTTATCAACTTTTAAATTTTTTGAGGCAAATACAAATCATAAATT
Source organism: Patescibacteria group bacterium (assembly GCA_038078035.1). Taxonomy (GTDB): domain Bacteria; phylum Patescibacteriota; class Minisyncoccia; order Phycocordibacterales; family UBA9973; genus UBA9973. The sequence goes on along the minus strand of JBBUFT010000014.1, from coordinate 1,770 downwards.
GACAGTATTCCAGGGCGATGTAAACATAGGAGCTCGAAGTTATGCGATAATCGTTTCCGATCCTGTAAAATTCAAAACAGACTGGCCGAATTTCGGAGGAACTATTTTTGATTCTACTTTTTCCCTAAGCAATAGCGGGGAGGCTCTGGTCTTAAAAGACGGAGATTTGATCGTCGATGAATATATTTATAGATCAAGTTCTGGCGGAGCAGGAGACGGAAAATCTTTACAAAAAATAAATGGGGTATGGTCGGGAACTGCACCAACACCGGGAACAGAAAATAAAATTTCTCCAATTCCCATTGCCCCTTCCCCAATCTTGTCCAAAGGGGAAATAACCACGTCTAAAATTTCTGCCAAAAATAAAATTGAA
>JBBUFT010000014.1:0-1297 GCA_038078035.1 Patescibacteria group bacterium | reverse complement strand
AAAATTGAAAATGGCGTTGTAGAAAATTTACCTTCTGTCTCTTTGCCCGAAGACAGAACTGATCAAACTGACTCAAGTTCATACTTTTTTATTTCTTTCTTGATTGTTCTAGTAACTGTTGGGGCAGGATTAGTTTATTTCGTTAGAAAAAGGGGAAAAAATTTTGAAAAAGGAGAGGATTTTGAACTCCTAAATTAGAAATTTCTGCTTTTTTGTAAATCTATATTTAATAAAGATTTTTATACCTTGAGTTATCCACAGCCCTGTTGACAATACCCCCTAGGGGGTATATACTTCGGGCATGAGTACAAATAAACAAAAACTTGTAAGACGCCTAAAGATTCTAGAGGGTCAGGTGAGGGGTATACAGAGCATGATTGAAAAAGGTTCATATTGTATTGATGTTATTACCCAAACATCAGCCATTAAGCAGGGTTTTTCAAATGTAGAAGATATGCTCATGAAAAGCCATCTTGGACATTGCTTGATAGATCAAATAAAGAAGGGGCAAACAGACAAAGCCACCCAGGAAATCTTAAAAGTTTATCAATTAAAGCGGAAATAATATGAGCCATACTCAAATTTACAAAGTAAAAGGAATGCATTGCGCTTCATGCGCCTCAATTATTGAAAGAACTATTAAAAAAATTGATGGCGTGGAAAATATTTCTGTCAACAATGGCACAGAAAACGCAAAAATCTCTTTTGATGAAAATAAAACAAGTCCGGATATTTTTAATAAAAAATTAGAACCGTTAGGATATTCACTTGCCCTGCCGCAAGAGCGTCATATGAATATGTCTGCTAAAGAAATGGGAATGAGTGAAAACGAACATGCGGCGCATTTAGGGCTTAATCAATCTAAACAAGAAAAGCTCGCGGAAATCAAAGATATGAAAATAAAAGTAATGTCAGCTATCCCGCTTTCAATTATTAGCGCCATCATTTTGGGCTGGGAAATATTAGTAAAGTATAAAGCAGTCCCAGAAATGGGTTCTACTTTAATGGAGTTTTTCCACCATCTGCTACCCTTGATGGCGACATACGTTCTGTTCGTTGTAGGCAAGCCATATCTATTGGGATTTTACCGTTTTCTCCGTTATGGCAAGGCGAATATGGATACTTTAATTGGCATTGGCACGGTAGCTGCGTATCTCTACAGCTTTGCCGTGACTGCATTTGAAGATACGCTGCGACCTTTTTTAAATGTTGATGCAACATATTATGATGTGACGATTATCGTTATTACTTTTATAGCCCTCGGTAAATATTTGGAAGCTAAATCAAAATTAAAGAC
>JBBUFT010000013.1:0-1867 GCA_038078035.1 Patescibacteria group bacterium | reverse complement strand
TCGTTCGTTCGGATTAATATCTTGATCAATATCAATATGCACAGGTTTATTTAATTTCTTAGCAATTTTAAAAAGATTATCCAAGTGTTGTATATCATTGGGACGATCCTTTGATGGTAGTCCTCCGGCGATATCGGCTTTAGCGGTAATTTCTTCATAAAGAGTAAGCGCTTTTTCATCAATAAGGCCACCTAGGGGTTGAGTTATGGTTAGTAATTTTATTTTATCTTTATATTCTTCTTTTACGGAGAGCGCTGCATCTATGGCTTTGTGACCAACAACATCATATGCATCCACGAAAGTACAGGTTAACTTGCATCCCTGATTAATAAGGCAATCTAAAGCACGTCTGATACGTTCTTTTATGTCCTCTACTGTACTATCTCGTTTTATCCCATCGCTCATGCGCCATTTTTCTTCCATACTAACCATAGACTTATCTAAACCCTCGCGAGTAATGTAATAAGCCTTATCAAAATGTGCATGGCAATTCACAAACCCCCCATTCTGGCTGATTTCTCCCAGCATTTGTGTTTTTAGATCCCAGGGATTTTTCATTTTAATTTTTTTCTATCTTTTATTTCTTTCGCCAGCCTCATTTGCAGAGTATAAATTTCTATAAACCCAGCGCTATTATTCACATTAAATTTATAACCTTCGCTATTATTAAAAGAAGTATAAGAAAGAGCGTATGGGGAAGTAACAGCTACTACTGTTGTATTTCCTTTAAAAAGCTTTATGGCAACTTCTCCGGTGACACGCTCATTTACAGAATCATTGAACACATTGATAGCATCCATGGTTTGGTCGAACCACATTGCGCTATAACATAGGTAACCCCATTTGGTGTCCATCGTTTCTTTCAATTCATTGAGTTGTTTAGTTGAAACATATTTTTCTAGATTTCTATGCGCTTCGATGATGGTATGCGCAGCTGGATGTTCATAGACACCTCTATTCTTTAACCCTACTAAACGATCCTCGAGCAACTGCACTGTACCAACCCCATGCTTCCCTGCGATTTTATTCAGCTTGATTATGAGTTCATGGAGAGGCAACTTTTTCCCATTCAATGCCACAGGAATTCCTTTTTTAAAAGAAAGTTTAACCAGCCCGGCTTTCTTGGGCGCATTTTCGGGAAGAGTATAGGTTGTTAAGAATTTTTTTACTGGTGCTATGAGTTTCGGATCTGTAATTTCTCCGCCTTCCCAGGTAATTCCCCACATATTATCATCATCGCTATAAGGAAAGTCGATAGTAGCTGGTACGGGTATCTTGTGTTTTTGCGCATATAAAATTTCTTGCTTTCTATCCATTTCCCACTCCCTTACTGGTGCAATAATTTTCATTTTTTTATCGATAGCCAAGATGTAGCCATCAATGCGCACCTGATCATTTCCCTTCCCTGTTGAACCATGCGCAATACATGTGATGCCCTCCTTCTGCGCAACCTCCACGGCTTTTTGGGCAAGAATTGCCCTGCCAATAGGGGTTGAGAGATGGTATTCGCCTTGATAATGAGCATTGGCTTTTATGCCTTTGGCGATATACTGCGTAGCAAATTCTTCTCGAACATCCATGGTATAAGTTTTTTCCGCGCCAAGCATTTTTGCTTTTTTTTCTATAGATTTCAAATCATCGTGCTGTTGACCTATATTCACAGTCATAGTAACAACCTTGGCATTGTAATTATCCTGAATCCATTTCAACATCACTGATGTATCCAGGCCCCCAGAGTAGAGTAAAAGAACTCTCTCAACTTCTCCATTTTTTGCCTCATAAGAAGATGTTTTTATATACGATGTCTTTGTGTTTATCATTTTTTAAAAAATTAAAACTTTTTTATTATCTTAGTAAAATTTTTCCT
>JBBUFT010000012.1:0-1083 GCA_038078035.1 Patescibacteria group bacterium | reverse complement strand
ATATGCAGGAGGTAGTTGATATTTTTGATACGCCTATTGATATTCTTGATCCGAAAAAGCCCGAGAGCTTAAGAATACATGAAGGGCGGGTTGTTTTCAAAGATGTTTCTTTTGCTTACAAAGGCGGAAACTCGGTCTTGCAAAATTTCAATCTTAATATTACTCCGGGCGAGCGGATCGGGCTGGTGGGGCGTTCAGGCGCAGGGAAGTCAACGATTACTAAACTACTTCTTCGTTTTGTTGATATTTCAGAGGGGGATATTCTTATTGACGGACAAAATATAAAAAATGTGACGCAAAATGATTTGCGTTCAGTTATTTCTTTCGTGCCGCAGGAGTCCATTTTATTTCATCGAACGATCCGAGAAAATATTGCCTACAGCCGACTAGAAGCCACCAATGAAGAAGTAGAAAATATCGCCAAGAAATCTTTCGCCCATGATTTTATAATAAAATTTCCTAAAGGTTACGACACATTGGTCGGAGAAAGGGGAATTAAACTCTCTGGCGGGGAACGACAGCGCATCGCCATCGCCCGGGCGATGCTGAAGAATTCTCCCATTCTCGTCCTAGACGAAGCGACGAGCTCTCTCGACAGTGTGAGCGAAAAATATATTCAAGATGGCTTTGAAGAACTGATGAAAGGCAAAACGACAATCGTTATTGCGCACAGGCTGAGCACGATTTCAAAAATGGATAAAATTGTAGTTCTAGAAAATGGCAATATCGCGGAGATGGGAAGCCATAGAGAACTCCTGGATCGTGGCGGAGTTTATGCCGGTCTATGGGGGCACCAGAGCGGGGGATTTTTGGAGGAATAAGTTATCCACAGCTCTACTATTGACAGGTGAACGCTCGTTCACTTATACTTATTTATATAGTCGAGGTTTAGAAATTTAACTATTGTCTATGCTTAAAGAAAGCGAAGGCAAGATAAATATGTCACAAACACAATACTTAAAAATGCTAGAGAGGGAGATACAAAAAATCAACAAAAGAATTGATTTGAAAATTCTCCAAGGCGAAACTTATTCCAAAGAGGCGAGAGACCACAAGTTGCTTCTACAGAAAGTTCGCTATCAT
>JBBUFT010000011.1:0-1031 GCA_038078035.1 Patescibacteria group bacterium | reverse complement strand
AATATTATCGCGCCTGTTCCCAGAAAAATATTTAAATAATGAATTGTTTCAAAATTCATGGTTCTATTTTATCACCATGACCCTAGTCTTGTCGAATGGGTCATACAAATATTTATAGAGGCAACTCACAGCCAGTTTTTTCAGATAATTGTGTGAGAGGTATTTCTCCATTTAAGCGGGTACCGTCGGCAAACTCCCAAGTTGGATATCCAGTAATTCCTTTGTCGATACAAACTTGGGTTTGAGCATTGCCATTGGGAGTGGAACATTCAACATAAGGCAATAATTTCTCGGATGAACCAAAAAGCTTCTTCTGCGCCTGGCAATGCGGACACCAGAAAGCGCCGTAAAACACCGCTCCTTTGTCTTTCAAGCACTGCGCAAAAGTATCATACTTGCCAGGACCCGCGGGAGTTTCATCCGATTGCAATATGACTGTCGCGATTGTTCCTACGATTAAAATAGCAATAACTGAAAAGAAAATTTTAACGTTCGTCATATGGCAATATTATATCATAAAATCTTGGGCAAGAAAATAATAAATCCAACAATGATCGCCGTAAATGTGGATAATAGCACTGCCGCCGCGGCCACATCTTTCGTATCCCGAGCGTAAGGATGATACTCCGGAGAGGTTAAATCTATATCTATCTCAATAGCCGTATTAAACGCTTCTGAAACTATTACAAAACCGATAGAGAAAACAAGCGCAATCCATTCAAAACTTGAAACCTTAAAATAAAATCCTAAAATTATCGCCGCCAGACTTGCTACTATATATATTGCTAAGTGCGTTGTCTTTGTGGTCACCCAGAAAACATAGAGACCCCGCAGAGCATGCGTAAACTTTTTACTGTATTTTACTTCACGCCAGGCTTTTTCTTCATCCATCCTGTCTGCCATGTTATTCTAGAACTTCCAGGGTGCCCTTCATACCCACGGCTCGGTGAGTACCAACAGAGCAATAATATTCAAAACTGCCAACTTTATCTGCGGTAAATTCTAGAACTTCTTCATAAGGAGCCTGCGCT
>JBBUFT010000010.1:0-1515 GCA_038078035.1 Patescibacteria group bacterium | reverse complement strand
GGGCTCATGCCTCATCCAGAGAGAGCGATGTTTACTCACCAAAGTCCAATGTGGTATAAAAATAAATCCCGGCCTAAGTCAAGAATCCACGACTCGTTAGAGTCGGGGAAAGAAGGTCAAGGTCTGCAAATTTTTATTAATGCAATAAATTACTTTAGGGAATAAACCACAAACATGAGCGACCTTAAAGAAAAATGCGGGATTGTTGGCATTTATGGAAAAGGCTTGCCAGTTTCAAGACTTGCTTTTTTTTCTTTGTTTGCCCTTCAGCACAGAGGTCAGGAAGCTTCTGGTATAACAACCAATGACGAAGATCATCTTCACACCCACAAGGGCGCGGGGCTTGTAGCTCAAGTTTATAAAGAAAAAGATATAGAAAAACTACATGGATACATAGGAATAGGACATAATAGATATTCCACTTCAGGCGGAGGAGCGCTAGACCATGCTCAACCGGTTTTGAATAATGATTTTTCTTTTGCGCTTGCTCATAATGGAAATTTACCGAGCGTTACAGCATTGGAAAAATTTCTTTCATCCAAAAAAATATTAAAAAAGGATCGCTCGGACTCAGAACTTATTGCTGATGCCATTGATTTTCATATCAAAAGAGGAAGTTCCATTCCGGAAGCAGTAAAAAAAGTTTTCCCACTCATGACTGGTGCCTTTGCTCTTGTAATGATGGATAAAGATACATTGGTGGCTGTGCGAGATACTTATGGCATGAGACCGCTTTCGCTCGGGAAAATAGGCAAGGGTTACATTATTGCATCAGAAACATGCGCCATCTCAACTGTCGGAGCAAAGTTTATTCGAGACGTAAATCCCGGAGAAATGATTGTTATAAATAAAGACGGAATAAAAAGCACAAAACTAGCAAAGGCGAACCCGAAGCATGATATTTTCGAATTTGTATATTTTGCTCGACCCGATAGTATAATGAATGGAAAATTAATTTACCAAGTTAGAAAAAATTTCGGCAAAGAACTTGCTCGAGAATATAAATTGAATGTTGATGCAGTGGTGCCAGTGCCGGATACAGCAATGCCTGTGGCGCTCGGATATAGCGAGGTTTCAGGCGTTCCCATGGAGCTCGCGCTCGTAAAGAATCGCTATGTACATCGTACATTCATTGAACCGGATCAAAAGTCGCGCCGAAATAGTGTTGCTCTAAAATTGATTCCACTCAAGGAAACTTTGAAAGGAAAAAAAATCGCGGTAATTGATGATTCCATCGTTCGCGGTAACACAAGCAGAAAACTTGTAAAAACATTATTTAAATCTGGGGCGAAAGAAGTGCATTTTCTGGTTTCATCTCCACCCATTCGTTACCCAGATTTTTATGGTATCGATACTCCTGAACAAAAAGAATTAATTGCTTCGAATAAGACAGTAGAACAAATTAGAAAGTTTTTAGGCGCCACCTCGCTTCATTTCTTATCCCTTGATGGTTTAATAAAATCAATTGGTCTACCGAAAGAAAGGCTTTGCACTTCATTTTTTACAGGCATTTAT
>JBBUFT010000009.1:0-2849 GCA_038078035.1 Patescibacteria group bacterium | reverse complement strand
GAACCTACGACCTTCCCGGTGTAAACGGGTTGCTCTACCAACTGAGCTAACCGCGCAATATATCATTCAAATTATCACTTTTACAATTATTTTACAATGATGGGTCAATTATAGGCGAGGGTGAATTAAGAATACTTTCAGATTTATTTTCTCGATCAGAAAAATATTCTAGCGCTCTATCAATCCTTTCTTTACTTATTGTTTCAGCTTGCTTGTCGGTATTTTCAGCTGATGAAATAAATTCTTTATTTATTTTTCTGAAGAGGGAGAAGCCAAAAACAAAAGATCCGACGATAGCAAAAAACGTTATTCCTTGTATAATATTCCAATAAACGCTTGGATTCACATGAATACCTCCTTTTTTGAATTTTTTCTTAATTTTAAAAATTTTTATTTCCATGATTTAATTTTTTTGAATAAAGTTTAGAATCTCTACGCGAAATATTGCTGACCACATTGGGATAGGGCTTTCTGCGCCCGATACAGCTTCTCCGCCGGACCTTTGCATGTTCATTGAAATGAAGTCGAGCTCATATGGAGAGTTTTCCAAAAGTGTTAGAAATTTATAGAGAGCTTCGAAACGTCCAGTAACTTTCATTTCTACCATCAGTCCGGAATTGTCTCTTGGCATATCTACCAAAACAATCTCTACTCCCGCTCCAACTCTGGGTCCTAACTTCTCAATCATATTGAGGAATGGCACGACATCAGAACTCTGTATAAAATAAGTTTCGAGTAGCGCCCTCTCTTCTTTGATGTTTTTAATCAGGCGATTAAGAGACTGCAGCTCGTCTCGCTTATTCGTCTCATCCTGCCAAGCTGTCTGGGCTTGCTCAGATACGATTATATTTTTCTGTATCTCTCTATGTAAGAAGAAAAAAACCAAAAACGAAGATATTAAAAGTATAAGGGAAAGAATTAATGGTTTCTTTTGGAATTTTTGGGAATTGTTTTTCATATTAAAATGGAATTAAACTCAAAGAAAATCTAATATTAGTCCCCCTGACAAAATTAGAAACAGGCAAGTCCACCTTTTGGAATAAGGCATTCTCTTCAAGTTTCTTTCGGAACAAGAGCAACCGTTCACGGCTAGGGGCTGCGCCTCTGATACTGACGGTTTTGCCCTGGGCTTGATTATTCTGATATAAAATCTCAGTGATTTTAATATCTGACATTTTTTCTAAAATTATTTCATTTATTATTTTCTGCGAAATTAGATATTTATTATTTCTATTTCTTTCTATCGAACTCAATTTATTATCCAAGTCCTCAACAAGACTGAGAGTCTCTTGGTCGGGTATTGGCAAGGATTCATTTTGTTGCAATTCCAGTTTAATATTGGCGAGATTTTTCTTTTCTCGAGAAATAAAATAGGCTGGCAGCATGCTGATTGAAGCAATTAGAAAAGAAAAACCAAGCATTGCAAAAAACACAACCGACAGCCTGAAAAAAAAGTCTTGCACCTTCTTCTTTTTCTCTTCGTTTGGAATTAAATTAATCATATTCAAAATCTCCCAAGGCAAGCCCCAAGGCTGCGGCAAATGTTAGCGAACGGTTAAAAGTTATCTCTGGAATATACTTGGTTCCACCCGCAATATTAATCCAGACATTAGCTGTTTCCACTTTGCTTTTTATGCTAATGGAGAAATACTCGACGAGTCCGATCAAATTGGCGTCACCGCCGCAAAGAATTATCTTGCTGATTTTCGGGTGATCTTTTCCTTCTTCATCTGGATGGGTATGCCAGTATAGAGAGTGTTTCACTATTTCATCTCGCAGAATAGAGGCGACATTCAAAAGAACCGAAAACATCTCTCTGTTTTCCGTGTTACGCTGAAGACCGAATTTTATTTTCATTTTTTCCGCTTCTTCAAAACTTATATTGAAATTTTTTTGAATCATATTGGTGAGCATCATCCCTCCCACTCCGAGCGTAGAAGTGAACATCACCACACCGCGGGATATGATGAAAATTCCCGTGCGCGTCTGTCCGAAGTCCACGATCATGTAAGTCTCCAGGTCATCCTTTTTAATCACAGCTCGCGAGATGGCTTGCGCTTCAAGTTCGAAAGACTGAACCGATATTTTAGAATTTCTAAACACCGAGAGATAATTTTCAATTATATTTTTAGGGATAGAGGCAACTTGTATTTTCAAACTCTTCTCATCTTCTTCTATCAATTCATAATCAAAGATGGCTTCTTTAGCTGAAATGGGTATATATTCTTCAAGCGAGAGCTCGATGCTCTCTCGAATATTTTCTAGTCCTTCTTTCTCCAGCCGAAGCCGGAAAAGATATACTTGTTCTTCCGGCAGGGAAACACGCACGAACCTGATTCCTTGTTTCTCCCGGAGTGACGCTAGGACTTTCTCTAATTTTTGCAGATCTTTGATTTTACCCGATTCAATAATGCCGGCTGGGATTTTCTGCTCTCCATATCTGCCCATACGGATGCCATTTTTTCTGGGAATAAGCTCTACAAATTTCAATGATTCATCTGAGATATCTAAGCCGAAAGAGGGCGATATTAAAAATTTTGGCGCGGGGAAAAATCTATTTAATGAATTTCGAAACATTGCTATATTATACGATATTCTTATTTTTATCGCTATTCTTTTGCTTATTCTTTCTGTCTAAATATCGCTGTAAAATAATGGCTGCTGCCTGAGCGTCCACACGACCGGATTTTTTCTGCTTTATTCTGCTGTGTGCCTGCAAGGAAGTTAATTTTTTGCCATCCCCCTCCCTGCGAGCTTCGACAGACGTAAGAAATTCTTTTTGTTTATGAATTGGTAGATTAAATTTCTCTTGTAATTCCAAGATGAAAACTTCAATTCTGGCTGACAGC
>JBBUFT010000008.1:0-1105 GCA_038078035.1 Patescibacteria group bacterium | reverse complement strand
ATCACCTAGACTCTCTTTCGAATATGATTTTTGGAGTCGCCGTTGCCAGGCGCGGATGGGCAACAAAAGATGATATCGTCAATACGAGAGGCTTGAAGGAATTTGAGAAAATGCTAGAGTAGTTAGGACAAAGGAGGTGATAAATAAATGCCTTATATTTTAATAGGAATCGGAGCAATTTTGGTGCTATGGTTTATTTCTACCTACAACTTTTTTGTTTCTTCCAAGGCCAGGATTAAAGGTGCGGTTCAGGAGATAGGAAACCAGCTCAAAAGGCAGGCGGAGCTGATTCCCAACCTCGAAGCGTCCGTGAAAGGGTATTTGAAACACGAGAGCGGTATATTCGAGAAGCTAACAGAAGCGAGGCGCGCAATTGCCTCCGCCGTTAAGTCAGGAAACGCACAAAAAATGGCCGATGCAGGGGCGAAATTGGCGGCAGTCTTGCCTTCTTTAACAATCGCGGTTGAAGACAATCCCGAACTAAAAGGCTCTGTTGTAGTCGGAAAGCTGATGGATGAGCTTAGGGATACGGGAGACAAGGTGATGTATTCAAGACGGCTGGTTATCGATTTAACAGCAGACTATAATGTTAAGCGCGTTAGCATGCCTTCGGCTCTAATTGCAAACGTTTTTAAGTTTGAAGAACAACCTGGACTCATAACTCCGGATAAAGGTGAGCATGTTGAGGTGACTAGCGGCGATTTGAAATCGCCCAAAGTAAAACTCAGTTAGTCATCCTGAGCGAAGCCGAAGGAGCCGTGCTGTTTGGGATTCTATCGCTCACGCTCCAGAATATTATGATTAATATCTACGAAGCGCAAAAATCTAATAAAAGAAAAAGCGCATTTATAATCGTTATTTTTGTTATTTTTATAACACTGGCGGTTTATGTTATTTCGCAAGCTTTTTCGGTTTATTTAGGCTATGAGCCTGGAGGATTTGGAGCTGCTGGGATTGCTTTAATTATTTCAGGTTTAATGAGTCTCGGTAGTTATTATTTTAGCGACAAAATAGTCTTAAAAATTTCTGGAGCAAGATCTGCGGAAAGAAAACATGATTTCAAGTTTTTTACGGCCGCGGAAAATTTGAGTATTGCAGTTGACCT
>JBBUFT010000007.1:0-1921 GCA_038078035.1 Patescibacteria group bacterium | reverse complement strand
TGGAAAAATAACTCTAATACCCAAATCATCGGTTGCCAAAGACAAGCCTAAATTGCAAGCATTAATAGATTTTTCTATATCTTTTATCTGATTTTTATCCCAAGGCGTAATTCGTAGAGTTCTCGGATCTTCAATGACAACAGAGGCAACATTCTTCAGTGGTACTCGCGCGCCGTAGGAGTCTACGGAAACTCCGTCCAGAACCATCGGCGATGCCCGTCCGATATTAAGCTGGCTGTATTCCTTGCCTAAAAATTCCTCCACCTTTTTGAGTTCTATCTTAAAATTTGAAAAGTTGTATTGCATAACCATTATTATATCACAGGTACAACCAATGCTACGGACTCTAAAAGAGTTTTTGTGGAACTTCCAGGCATGCGGAGAAATTTACGAACTTTGAAAATTTGCTCAAAAGAATCAGTGTCGAAGATTGTCTTTTGTAAAGCCTTTTTATGCAAGGTAGATTCAACAGCATTTAAAAAATAAAGCGCCTTAGATCGGGTGGAATCGAGCGTAATAATTTCATTCCCTTCTTCATCTTGTTTCTCCGCTTCAGTTAGTAATTTCTTAATAAAATCAATTCTGGCTTTTAACGGCATACTCATAAATTTCTCTGCTTCTTCCAATCCATAATCAAGTTCTTTGTCGGATTTAATTAAATAAAATCTTGAAACAAAAGTCGGAAGAAGGGCATTAACATCCGGTACAACCAGAAAAAAATGCGTATTCTCAATCGGTTCTTCGAACATTTTAAGCAAACTATTTTGCGCCTCTAATAAAAAACTGTTAGTAGAAATTATGAATATTTTTTTAGCAGATGAGATTCCTCTTTCTCTCGCGTAGGATTTTAAACTACGCGCATCTTCAATTTTGAAAGAATCGAGCATTATATGAGAAACATCCGCATTGCCGGTTGTTTCTATTCCTAAACTTTTTATAAAATCTAAAACTTCTGAAAGAATTTCATCCCCAGCGCCCTCTATCAAGTAGGCATGGTGTAAATTATTTTTATTCAAATTTTCTTTTATGTACTCTAAAATCATAATTACTTCTTGCTTAAAACAGTTTTTTTATACACATCCAGATGCTCAAGCGTAAGACCCGTGCCCTTTACCACACAGAAAAGAGGATCTTCAGCTAAGCTCGCCTTTACTCCTGTCTTTCTATACACTAAATCAGGAAAATTACGCAGAAGCGAAGAACCCCCAGTCATGATAATGCCATAATCCATAATATCGGAAGCGAGTTCTGGCGGAGTCTCCTGTAACACCTCTTTAATTGCCTTAATAATCCGCTTTAACTCTCCATCTATCGCGCGCACTATTTCGTTGGTTCCGACTTGCGCCGATCTTGGTAATCCTTGAATGTAATCCCTGCCTTTTATTGTTACATGGAGTTCTTCTTCGAGCGCCACTGCTGCGCCGATTTTTATTTTTACTTCTTCGGCTGTCCTATCCCCTATTGCTAAATTAAAAGTTTTCTTTATATAATCCGCTATGGCTTGATCAATTTTATTTCCAGCGCATTTGACTGAAGTCGAAGCCACGATCCCGCCAAGAGATATCACTGCCACATCCGTCGTGCCTCCGCCTATGTCGACGATCATATGACCTTTTGATTCATAAATTGGAATTCCAGCGCCGATGGCAGCGAGAATCGGCTCTTTTACCACGTAAGCATTCTTCGCGCCTGCACGTATGGTCGCTTCTACGACCGCCCTTCTCTCCGTACTCGTCACTCCTGCCGGCACCGAAACCATCACATCAGGTTTAAAAATGTTGAATTTTCCCAATGCTTTATTTATAAAATAACGAAGCATGGCTTCTGTCACACGGTAATCGGCAATCACCCCGTCTTTCATCGGACAGTAGGTAATGATAGATTCTGGCGTCTTCCCAATCATATTTTTAGCCTCAAAACC
>JBBUFT010000006.1:0-2219 GCA_038078035.1 Patescibacteria group bacterium | reverse complement strand
CAACTGGTTCCACCCCCCCAGTCGAGAGAACTTCTTCTTCCTCCGGAGGCTGACCAGCCTCTCTCTCTGGTTCAGGTGTTTCTTCAAGGACTTCCTCAACAGATTCTTCTTCGATTGTAGGAGGAGGCGAAAGATCGGGAACTAGATCATTTAATTCTTCTGCGACAGACTCTTCTTCTACTGTTTCTTCTTCTTGGATTAACTCTTCTGTGTTGCTTATATCTCCTTCTTGCGCTTCCACAGGAGTTAGAAATAGCACTGACAAATTCACTGAATAGAAACAAAATAGCACGACGAAAAAGGAAACCAAAATTTTCTGTATTTTACTGTAGATTGGTGATTTATAAGTCACGGTGGTTATCAGCTATATACTATCATTATATCAATATTTTACAAAATCTGCTCTATTAAATCAAGGTTTATTTTAAAAAAATGTGGAAGTTATCAACATCCCCGAAATATATTGTGATAAATGTTGTATAATATAGGTGGAGATAGCCCCCATGAAATCTACGATTTTTTCTTGGATAGAGGATCACCGAAGTCAGGTGATCCCCGGGGCGGCCTTTGTGGCCACCTTGGTGTGGGGAGTTGCCTCCCACTACACCCCCGATGGGTGGTGGGGGAAATTAGTGGCAGATTTATTTGCCACTAGATTCGGCGGTGGACGATGAGGTCACCGCCAAACTGGGTCGGCCGTTGCTTGCGCGACACCGACCCATCACTTTTTACGCACCTTTTCTTTTTACTCTTTTTCTAACCACTCTTTTTCTTGACGCACTAAAAATTTTTCTTTGTTTTGTTTATCAAGAAGTATCGCTTCTACCACTCGTTCCATGCGCATACCCTGCGAACCTTTAACAAGCACAAGGTCTCCCTTTTTTATAAAAGTTTTTATAAATTCTTTTGCTCCTGATGAATCTAAAAATTCGTAAATATTTTTTTTCTTAAAACCTGCTTCCATGGCGCCCTCTTTTATGGCTTCCGCTCTATGACCAACCGTAACAAGTATATCGGCATTCTCCTTTGCGATCTTGCCGATATTTCTGTGGGCTTCTTGGGTGTGTCGTCCAAGCTCTAGCATGTCCCCCAAGATTGCAATTTTCTTTCCTTCACATTTTATTTCTCCCAGAGTTTTAAGCGCAGACTCGCAGGCAAAAGGAGAAGAATTGTAAGTGTCGTCGATAATGAGAGAATTTTCTATTCCCTTCAAGAGCCGCATACGCCCTGGTGGAACGTCATAATTTTTTAGTGAATTCGCGGCAGTTATCATATTTAATTTCAAACCAAAAGAAAGCGCTAGTCCAGCCAGAGACGCATAAACATGATTCTTGCCGAACACCCCTTCAATTGTGACAGGCACACTATTCCCTCCTTCGTCAACCCTATAAATTACTCCTTCTGGCTCGCCCGCTGAATTGTAGAAAATACTATCACCAGATCCTCGGACATCGGCGCCTTCTCTAAATCCATAAGTTATGGCTCGGTGTTTGCTTTTTGTTTTTATTTCAAGCACAGTTTCATCATCGGCATTTAATATTAAAAGCCCGTCTTTTTTTAAAGTTTTTATCAGTCCGCTCTTTTCTTCCACCAGATGTTTGCGTGAGTCAAAAAATTCAATGTGAGCTGGAGTTTCTCCCATGGCTGTTATGATAACCGCATCTGTTTTAAGCCATGAAGCGGTTCTCCGCATATCGCCAGGCTTTCCTACTCCAACTTCAAGCACCAGCCACTCGGGATATTTGTGCTTCACTAAAAAAAGCCAGAAACCAAAAGCAATATCTTTCAGCCACATTACTATATTATTCCACCCGTTGGGAACTCCCAGTATGGTTAGCGGCAAACCAATTTCGCTATTATAACTTTTCTCGCTTTTACGGACATGCGATACCTTGGATAAAATGGCATAAACTGCATCTTTGGTGGAAGTTTTGCCGACTGATCCGGTGATAACAATAATTTTCGGCTTATATCGCCACAGCACGAGCTGTGATTCTATTTGTAAAACCTGAACTAGAATTGTTTTAGAAAAGTTTCTCATGATTAGTTTTTAGCGATCTGGCGGAATCTCGTAATAATTTAATAAAAATTTAGTAATGTCTAAAAACGGATCTGACCAAGTCTCTGCGGCATAACGCACGCCCTTCGGATCGACTGCGTAAAGAAAAATCATGAATTTCGGATCATACGCCGGGAAATAGCCGACGAAAGAATGCGTG
>JBBUFT010000005.1:2103-2652 GCA_038078035.1 Patescibacteria group bacterium | reverse complement strand
ATGAGGTTAGGAGAAGTAAAGACAATGTGCGGCAGTTGGCTTCCGGTATTTGACGCAATCACGAACTCACCCGTCTCTGCGAGCGCATGCACACTACCCAGGTAATAGTCTGACAGCACGCCAAGCTTTCGCAGTTCTGCCTTTTTCGCAGGATCTTTCTCTGCGATTATTCCATCATGCAGATTGTTCCAGCCATGTTCTCCGCTTTTAAGATATTCTACAAAGCCGATCTGCTCAAGTGTGACTGAGGACCCATTCATGACCGATGCACCCTCGGGGATAAGTTCTTTTATTTTAGCCAGTGCATCAGCACCGCTACCTACTACCAGCGCTTCAACACCTCTGGCCTTTAGCGCCTCTATAGTTTTTTCTGTAGATTCTTTTGTGGCTAGTGTTTTGTAATCCATGATATTTTTTTGACTACGCTTTCGGCGCTTCATCCTCCCCTTCCTTTTTTTCCTTAAATTCTGCATCCTTTACCTCCGCTGGTTGTTCTTCGGGAGCCGAAGGTCCTGAGCTTGCCGAAGGATCGGCGCCTCCTGCTTTCTG
>JBBUFT010000005.1:0-2093 GCA_038078035.1 Patescibacteria group bacterium | reverse complement strand
CCCTATTTTAGACATTTCAGTAGAAAGTTCCTCGGTAGCTTTTTTGATAGCATCTCCATCAGTGCCATCTTTTGCAGTTCGAAGCGCTGTGATTTTCTCGGTTACACTCTTTTTTAGATTTTCAAGAGCTTCATTACCCGCCTGCCCTCCCGATTGGTCGGGAGCGGGCAGGTCTTTCAGCGCTTTCTCCGCAGTATAAATTATCATTTCAGCAGTATTTTTTATATCCACAACATCTTTTTTCTTCTTGTCTTCTTCAGCATGAAGCTCCGCGTCAGCTTGCATCTTTTTTATATCTTCTTCTTTAAGTCCAGAGCTTGCTTCTATTTTTATCGACTGGGTCTTGCCAGTCGCTTTGTCTTTCGCCGTTACATTTAAAATTCCATTTGCGTCCACATCGAAAGATACTTCAATCTGAGGCATTCCTCGGGGCGCTGGCGGCACTCCGTCTAGAATAAACCGCCCGAGAGATTTGTTATCAGACGCCATCGGTCGCTCCCCTTGCACGATGTGTATCTCCACAGAAGTCTGGTTGTCAGCCGCAGTAGAGAACACTTGAGACTTGCTCGAAGGAATAGTTGTATTTCTTTCTACTAATTTAGTAGCCACTCCTCCTAATGTTTCGATGCCGAGTGAGAGAGGTATCACGTCAAGGAGCAGCACGTCCCGCACGTCCCCTTGCAGCACCCCTGCCTGCACAGCGGCGCCGAGCGCCACCACTTCGTCTGGGTTGATAGTCAAGTTTGGAGTCTTATTGAAAACTTTTTTAACTTCATCAACGATCTTCGGCATTCTGGTTTGTCCTCCGACCATTACAATTTCATTCATATCTTCAATCTTGAATCCGGAGGCAGCCATGGCACGCTTCGTTATCTCGATGGCGCGGGAAACATATTCATCCGCGAGAGATTCAAGCTGAGCCCGAGTCATTTTAAGGAGCAAGTGTTGCGGACCTTGCGCTGTAGAAGTGATGAATGGAATATTAATTTCTGTTTCGATGGCTGTTGAAAGTTCAATCTTCGCTTTCTCTGCCGCTTCGTCTAGACGTTGCAAGGCAAGCTTATCAGAACGCACATCCACACCAGAAGTCTTTTTAAATTCTTCCGCAATCCAGTTGATTATTTTATGGTCAATGTCGCGTCCGCCCAAGTGACTATCGCCATCAGTAGATTTTACTTCTACGACATCGTCCCCGATCTCCAGAACCGAAACATCAAAAGTTCCACCTCCGAAATCAAACACAACTATTTTTTCATTTTTCTTTTTATTAAATCCATAAGCGAGTGCGGCGGCTGTCGGCTCGTTAATGATACGCTTTACATCAAGCCCGGCAATTTGTCCCGCATCCTTTGTTGCTTTTCTTTGGGCGTCGTTGAAATATGCTGGTACGGTTATGACTGCTTCGGTGATTTTGACTCCCAACTTTGCCTCTACGTCAGATTTTATTTTTGATAAAATCATCGCGGAAATCTCCTCTGGACGCATCCATTTATCGCCTATTTTTACTTCCACTCCACCAGTAGTTCCTTTCTGAACTTTAAAAGATGCGTTCTTTAAATCTTTCTGCACTTCAGGGTCGTCAAAATTATGACCCATGAAGCGCTTAATTCCATAAATTGTATTTTCTGGGTTCGTCACCGCCTGTCTTTTAGCAAGAAGCCCGACAAGCCGATCGCCATTTTTGGCAACTGAGACTACAGAAGGTGTTGTGCGATTTCCTTCCGCATTTTCTATAATCTTGGGGCTACCACCTTCGATGACAGCCACAGCTGAATTTGTTGTACCCAAATCTATACCTATTATTTTTGACATATATTTCTTTGGCTCGCCATAGTTTTTAACATAGGCGACTATTGATTATTTTAATAATTAACATATATTTTGCGACCACTAAAAACTTGTATAAAGAGAGTATATATGATAGACTATAGACATGTCAAGCTATTCTAAGAAAATACTCAAAAAACTGGTCGAAAAACCCGCAGTTTCTATGGAAGAGTTTAAAGACAAAGACATAAAAACTTCTTACGCCCTAGCTCGTGCGCTTAAAAATTTAGTAGAGAGCGGTTGTGCTGAAATTCATAAATCAGAAA
>JBBUFT010000004.1:0-2034 GCA_038078035.1 Patescibacteria group bacterium | reverse complement strand
AGAATAATTTTAATAACCGTATCGGGGTTCAGCGACATGCTGTCTATCCCTTCGCTCGCAAGGAATTGCGCGAATTCCGGATAGTCCGACGGGGCTTGACCGCAGATGCCGATATATTTTTCTTTTTCTTTGCATTTTCTAATAATTTCAGAAATTAGTTTTTTGACTGCCGGATTATTTTCGTTCGCGATGTGAGTAACAATCCCGGAATCGCGGTCCAAACCCAAGGCAAGCTGGGTTAAGTCATTAGACCCAATCGACATGCCGTCAAAAATTTCCAGAAATTCTTCCGCCAGAAGAACATTGGACGGAATTTCGCACATCACATAAATTTTCAGTTCTCTGTCTTTTGTCCTATCCAATCCGTATTCTTTCATTACTTCCACAACTTTTTTCCCTTCTTCTGACGTACGGCAAAACGGAATCATAGGAACGATATTGGAAAGACCCATGTCTTCCCGCGCGATTTTCAAAGCCCGGCATTCAAGACCGAAGGCTGTTTTAAATTTCGGATCATAGTAGCGAGATGCGCCGCGCCAGCCTAGCATTGGATTCTCCTCGCGCGGTTCGTATAATTCGCCACCGAAAAGTGTGCGGTATTCGTTCGTTTTGAAATCGGAAAAACGGATGATAACTTCATGCGGATAAAAGGTGGCGCCAATTTTTGCAATTCCTAGCGCAAGTTCGTCCGCGTAAAATTGCGTCTTGTTTTCGTAAAGAAATGTCGAATTGTCAATTTCTTTGAGTAATTTTTTTACATAAGGAGTCTTCTTGCCGGCTTTCAGTCTCGGATAGTCAATCAGCGCGTTCGGGTGAATGCGAATATGCGAGGCGATTATGAATTCCAGTCTTCCCAGCCCGACGCCTTCCGCCGGCAGATGGCAATTTTTGAAGGCTTCGTCCGGAGAACCGATATTTACCATGATTTTCGTTTTTAATTTCGGAATTTTGTCCAGACGATGCTCCGTTACCTTAAATGGAATTATTCCTTCGTACACATTGCCAATCTGCCCCGACGAACAGTCTACTGTTACTTCTTGCCCGCCTTTCAGCACTCTAGTGGCATTATTTGTTCCCACAACACAGGGAATGCCGAGTTCGCGGGAAACAATTGCCGCATGCGATGTGCGTCCACCCTTATCCGTCACAATGGCTCCCGCTATTTTCATAATCGGTTCCCAGTCTGGGTCGGTAATTTCGGTTACTAGCACCTCCCCTTTTCCAAATGAAGAAATGTTTTTCGCGCTGTGCAGGATACGAACTTGTCCGCCACCGATTTTTGAACCAACCGCAATGCCCTGCGCCAGCACTTTGCCTGTTTTTTTAAGCTGATATTCTTTAAGAACATTTTTATCCTCTCCAGAACGAACCGTTTCGGGACGTGCCTGTACAATAAAAAGTTCGCCAGTTTTTCCATCTTTTGCCCATTCGATGTCCATCGGCTGGTAGCGGCTATGCTTCTCCGAAAAATATTTCTCGATTTGCAGACACCATTTTGCCAGCTTTGTGACTTCCGCATCGGTCAGACAGAATTTCCTCTGGTCCGGCAATGAAACTTTTTCTCGCCGGGTGCCATTCTTCGCATAAACAAGTTTTATATTTTTCTTGCCGATATTTCTGCCGATAACTGGATTTTTACTCCCGTTTTCCAGCGCTGGTTTAAAGATTATAAATTCGTCAGGAATAACTTCGCCCTGAACAATAAACTCGCCAAGACCATAAATGCCGTTGATGACGATGACTTTGTCAAACCCCGTCTCGGTGTCAATGGTGAATGCCACGCCCGAGGAAGAAAGATCGGAGCGTACCATGCACTGTATGCCGACGGACAAAGCCGCGTCGAAATGTGAAAATCCTTTGTCCGTCCGATATGAAATAGCCCGGTCGGTGAAGAGCGACGCAATGCATTTTTTCGTCGCCAGAAGCACATTGGAAATTCCGCACACATTAAGGTAAGTTTCCTGTTGTCCGGCAAAGGAAGCGCCAGGCAGATCCTCTGCGGTTGCCGATGAACGGACCGCCACATCCGTATCT
>JBBUFT010000003.1:0-3080 GCA_038078035.1 Patescibacteria group bacterium | reverse complement strand
AATCAAGGTTGGCGCGATAAGATATGGATCAATGCCCATATCAACAAGACGAGGAATCGCCCCAATGGCATCATTTGTGTGGAGTGTCGAAAGAACAAGATGCCCGGTCAGGGCCGCTTGGATGGCAAGCTGAGCTGTTTCTTTGTCTCGAATTTCTCCAATCATTATTATGTCTGGATCTTGGCGGAAAATAGAACGCAGTCCTGTGGCAAAAGTGTACCCGATTTCAGGCATCACTTGAGACTGATTTACACTAGTCATATGGTATTCTACTGGATCTTCCAAGGACACAACATTATTCTTTTCTCTATCAAGTTCATTTAACATTGAATATAAAGTGGTAGATTTTCCGGACCCTGTTGGTCCAGTAACAAGGATAATTCCATATGGAGCAGTAAGCGCTTCTTTAACCATTTTAAGATTTGTTTCTGAAAGACCTAATTGATCCAGAGGCTTGACCCCTTTTTCAGAATCCAAAATACGCATGACAATCTTTTCCCCATAATACGCGGGCATTGTAGAAACACGGAAATCGACCTTGCGCCCATCGATATTGGCGCTGAAAGATCCATCTTGAGGTTTCCTTTTTTCGTCCAATCGAAGTTTGGAAAGAATTTTTATACGCGCGATTATCCCGCTATAAACATTGAGCGGAAGCACAATACTAGTATAAAGTGAGCCGTCTACACGGTAGCGCACTTTTATTTTATCTCCTCCATGTTCAATATGTATATCGGAAGAATTTCCTTCTATGGCGTTGCGCAGAATAACGGCAACAATTTTTATAACAGGCGCATCTTCTATTATCTTTGTTTCTGCGCCCGTTCCGATGTTTTTTATTTCTTTACTTAAATTTTCTTCACTCAAACTTTTGGCGTCAAAAGCTTCGTCTTCATTCATCTCTTTCAATGCTTCATCCACCTGACCCGACAAACCTTTATAAGCTTCGATCACACTTTCATAATCACTTTTAGAAATAAGATATATCTTAAAGGGAATACCCAATTTAGCTGAAATAAACTGGAGAGCATCCATTGCCTGCACATTTTCCGGATTGGTAACACCTACCCACAACACTCCCTCCTGCAGATCAATCGGAGCAAATTGATAATGTTTTGCCGAATCTTCTGAAATATATTTAAAAATATCAAAAGACAATTCATGAATGTTCACTTTTTTCACTGGCATTTTCAAATACTCTCCTTTTATTTCAAGAATTTTTTCTTCTGGAATGCCATATTCGATTAGGGCTTCGTCTATGTCCCCGCCAAACTTCTCTGTTGCGCGACTTTTTATCTCGCCTATTTGACTTTCATTAATGACACCCTTTTTACTTAATTCTTCTAAAAAACTCATGGTTGGATTAAGGCAATACTGGGGGCGCTACAGTATTTGTATTCGCTTGCGCTTCAATGCTGTCAGTCCCGATCGGAGCAAAAGGATTGGGCCGACCCTCATTCCCGGGAGGGATAAGTATAATGCTAGAATCACGCAAACTATTGAACGCTTTATCAGAAAAAATAGTATCGTCTAACCTTATATTTTTAACATTCAGGAGCAGGGCGAGGAAATCTTTAGCGATTGAGGATTGACTTCCGTTTATTGCATCCTGCATCACAGAATCTGGAGAAGAAGATACGACGGTTGTAGCAGAAGAAGAAACTAAACCAGGTTCAGGCTGATCTTCGTCCACGAAAAAGATATAAATCAAAACAAAGATCACTGCTATGCTTGAAAATATTATTATGTTTTTTGTTTTTAGAGACATTTTAATTTTTCAACCAATAAGTTTTAATTTTAAAATTGAATTTATAAACTTCTGGTCCTGGGATTAGATTGTTTTTTGCTTCTGAGCCGGATGAAAATCGAATTGAAGACATGTCAACAATTCTCAGATTGCTTTCTAAATCTCTTGTAAAAGAAATGAAATTATTATAAGTACCTGTCGTAGAAAACTCCAGATCCCAAGAACCGTAGTCTTTAAATTGATCTCCGGAACTTGCGCCGCTTTGTGTTATCGCCGCACCTCCAGTAGTTGAGGTATTTTTCTTTATTGTGTCATACCTCACATCTTTTAAGACCATACCGTAAGGCAGGGCTATTTGTTCTATTTCAAGAATTAAGCGTATATTGTCGATATTGTCAGGTAAAAGTTTCTTGATTTTTGCTAAATTCTCCGGACTAATAGTGTTGTATTTGGCGGTCAGTTTATCTCGTTCGTTCTCGAGCGCCTTAGAATTATCAAGCGCTTCGTTGTAAGCCATTGTCTGCATTTTTAATTCTGATATTTCCTTGTAAAGAGGATCTGTAAACATGAAAAACCCGGCAATGCTGATTCCTATTAAGATAATCGCTAAGACGTATCTAATCATAAAAAAATAAATTAAATTTCTATATCGTTCGGAATAACGGGGATGGGGCTCTCATTTTCTTCTCCCACCTCTTCAACCAAGATTGTTTTTTTGTAGTCAACAAAGCTCGGATCGACCGCAAACTCTAAATTAAAAAGAACATTGCCCTTGTCGTCAAGTTGAAGATTGGAAAAAATCGGATCAATAAAATTTTTATTATTGAAAAGATCCGCTTGAAGCGCAACAGAGCGGTAACCCACCGCAACGCCACTCATTCTAACAAGTATCATGGGGGGTTCATCTTTCGTAAAATCGTAATTGAATTGAGTATAGCGGACAGTCTTCATCGTAATTTTTTGAAGCTCTTCAAAAATGGGTGTTATCGCTATATGTTTGGATAGAATTTCGGTTGATGCATTGAGGCGCTTGCCCAATACTTGAAGTTCCGTTATTTTGGCGGGTTCAAAACGATTTTTGGCTAGATTTAAATTTTTTTCCATTTCTGCGATACCCTTGATTTTAATCCCTTTATAGAAATAAAGAACGCCTGTCGCCAGAATTACGCAGAATAAAATAAAAATCGAAATAATGACAAAAAAACTAACGGGACGCGTTGCCGGAACACGTTCTGTAATTATGGATTTTTTGGGTATAAATGATGTTTGGAAATTCGGCTCCATTTTACCATGTTATTATATTATAAAAACAACTTTAAATGAAGTAAATTGT
>JBBUFT010000002.1:0-4456 GCA_038078035.1 Patescibacteria group bacterium | reverse complement strand
GGAGAATATTGGTTTTGCGACCCAAATGATAAAAGCAATCGATTTAAATTGGAAGTTGCTCTAATGGGTAGTAACGCAAAGTTTCTAAAACAAAACAGTAATGTTACAGCTTTAATCTGGACAAATGAAGACGACAAAGAAAAGATAATTAAGATAACTCTGCCAATCAAAATAAATTTCAAGGTCAAGGAAGCTCCACCTGCTGTCCGCGGAGATACTTCCAAGGGCGGGAACAAAGTCATCACGCTCGAGAACGGCACCACCCTAAACGCTCCAATGTTTATAAACGAGGGCGATACCGTCAGCATCAACACAGAAACGGGAGAATATGTGGAGAGGGTATAAATTCTCTAAAAAATACAACTTTTCGAAGGGGTTTTGAGGCTGACGAGCCGAGAACTTCAGGATTTTTTAAGCTTCAAAAAATCCGTACCGTAGAAAAGTTGTATTTTAGAGAATTTTTTTATTTCACTACAAAAGGAAGCAAGCCCAAAAAACGGGCATGTTTGATGGCAGAAGTCAGCGCTCGTTGGTTTTTAGCGGTTACGCCTGTGCGTTTATGACTCATAATTTTACCATTTGGATTTAGAAATCTTTTTAGAATTTCAATATCTTTGTAGTCTATATATTTTATGTTGTTGGCTGAAAAATAATCTTGTTTCATTTTTTATTTCTTTACTAAAATGGTATGTCTTCAGGATTAATGTCTTCTTCCGGATATTCTATAGTGTCAACTTCTTCCGAAGCCTTGGCTGATGGAGCTCCATTCCCACCGTTTGCGCCTCCCCCAGAACTCATGCCCGTCCCTTTGGGACCGAACTGTGTACGATCTGCGACAATCTCCGTGCGATATTTCTTCTCTCCGCTTGTTTTGTCATCCCAGCTTCTGGTTTGTATTCTTCCTTCAACTAATATTGAACTTCCTTTCTTCATATACTGCGCGACGGTCTCTGCCTGGCGTCCGAAAACCACAACGTTGTGATAATCAGCGGATTCTTGGCGTACGCCACTTTTGTCTTTCCAGACACGATTAGTGGCAATAGAAAACGAACAAACCTTTATCCCAGAAGGGAGAGATCTTAGTTCTGGATCTCGGGTTAAATTTCCTATTAAAATTACTTTATTTAAATACATACTTCGATTTTTTACTTATAAATTTACACAGCTATCAATGCATCTATCTCTTTGTCTATTTCTTCTTTATTTATTGGAACGGAGGCTTCATTATCTGTATTCCTTTTCATGGGCGGTCTCTTGTATGATTCTCCACGCACAAATCTTTTAGCCGCAATAGTGTTTTCTTTTACTGTTTTTAGAATTAAAAATCTAATAAAATTTGGATCGAGATCGAGGTGTTTTTTTAATTCTAAAATTTTATTAGAATCCATCACAAATTTACTCCAGCCGAAATAAGCGGTATTGAATTTATTACGGACATTTGCCAAGACTTTTGACATAGAATAAGCAAGCGGAATCATCTTGGGAATTTCATCGGAAATAAGTTCGCCGCCAAAGGAAGAAACAAGGTCTTTGAGATTGCCATAATTGAGTGGTATATTTTCTTCGGCAATTGTAGGTACTAAAAGATAGCCAAGTTCATAAACTTTAGAATTGGAATTTTTTTCTTGTGTCGACTCAATATCCTTGATTTCCTGCATCCGTCCATACTAACAAAAACCCCTTTAAAAGTAAACCCCGAAGGGGTAGGGTAAAGTTAATGCTTAAATCTTAAATACCCGCTTTGCGTTCGCGATAATCGCTTCTCTAACTTCGGCTTCTGATAAATTCTTAATTTCGGCAATTTTTTTGACAACTTCTTTTACAAAGGCAGGTTCATTTCTTTTACCTCTATGCGGCACAGGTGCAACGTACGGGGAATCTGTTTCGGACATAATCATATGGAGGGGAGTATTTTTTATAATTTCATCGTAATCATTAGTAAAGGTTATAACCCCAGTAAAAGAAAGAGTAAAATCAAAATCTAAAAACGCTTTCGCATCTTCTCCACTACCGGCGAAAAAGTGCACGTCGCCCCTAACATTCGAATGTTTTTTTAAAATCTCCAGTGTGTCCGTGTATGCATTGTGAGTTTTGTCCTCGCTGTTGTTCCGAATGTGAAGCATCAGTGGTTTGTTAAATTCATTCGCAAGTTCTACTTGTTTTATAAAATTTTCTTTTTGTTTTTCAATTGATTCGGGGGTACATCTGTAATAATCAAGTCCACATTCCCCTATCCCCACAACCTTTGGATTTTTTAAAAATTCTTTGTAAAATTCTTTATCAAAAACCTCTCCGCGAGAAGTAAACTCACCCTCGCCTAATTCTTTTTCATCATGGTACGATGCTCCAGTATGTATCGGATGCAATCCTATAATCGCATATACCCCCTCTTTATACTGATTCGCCATTTCTACCGCCTTCTTCGAAGTATCCTCTTGCGTACCGACATTTATTACCCAAGTATCATTGTCTAGCGCGCGATGAATCACCTCGTCTCTATCCTCATCAAATGCCTTGAAATTAACATGGCTGTGTATATCAATGTATTTAGGCATGTTAGTCTTTGCGAGGGAATAATGGTTTCTCGGGCTTTTTATTTTCTTTTATTAGTTTTTTTAGCAGAATATTCATCTCCGGCATTATTGGATTTAGCATTCTGGCAATTCGATAAAAACGAAGAACTATATCAGAAATTAATTCCTTCCCCTTTTTCTCATCTGCTTTTATAACTTTGAATGGTTCTGTTTCTTGAATAAATTTATCAAGCTCGCCAATTTCCTTCCAAATATAGTCTACCGCTTGTTTAATGTCGAACTTCTCAAAAAAACTAAAGTATTCTGTAAAATCAGATTTCTCGGGAATCTCCGGACATTTATTTAAATATTTTTCTGATAAGGTTAAGATACGGCTTGCTAAATTCCCCAACCCATTTGCTAAATTCGCATTATATGAATTCTTAAATCTCTCCATCGTAAATGGACTGTCTTCAAAGGGCGTTATCTCACGCAAGAGGAAATATCGGAGCGCATCCGTGCCATACTCCTTTACAATATCAACTGGATTAATCACATTCCCGATGGATTTGGACATTTTTATCCCACCTTCACCAGTGATAAAGCCATGATAGACAATGGTATCGGTAGTGGGCATTCCTGCCGACATTAGCATGCCTTGCCACATCACCGACTGGAATTTCACCATATCTTTGCCGGCAGTTTGCACCTTCTCTCCTCCCAACCAAAATTTTTCAAAAATCCCCTTACTATTAGGCCACCCTAGAGTTGAAATATAATTTACAAAAGCGCCAAACCAAACATACATTAATTGTGTATCATCTTCTGGTATTGATATTCCCCAAGAAAAGCGTTTTTTGTCGCGGGAAATCGAAAAGTCTTCCATGTCATTTTTAACGAAATCTATGGCTTCAGCTCTGCGCCACTCTGGAAAGGTCGCCTTCTCGTTTGAGAGATATTCAAGCAGTTGTTTTTTGTAATTCCCCAATCGAAAAAAGTAATTTTCTTCTTCTACTATCTCTGGTTTTTTAGATGGATGAAGCGCGCAAAATCCATTCATCAGATCCTTCTCAGTAATAAATTTTTCACATCCGACACAATATAGCCCCCTATAGATCTTTTTATAAATATCCCCTCTTTTGTCGCAAAGACGCCAGAATTCCTGGGCTGCTGTAATATTCTCTTTGCTGGTTGTTCTAATAAAATTATCATAAGAAAGATTAAGAATATCTTTTAATCCCAAAAATTTCTGCGCATAATGATCAACGTAGTCCTCCACGTTTTTGCCCTCTTTTTGACTAGCTTCTAAAATTTTCTGTCCATATTCATCCGTACCCGTACTGAAAAAGACATCTTTCCCTAGAAGGCGCTGATATCTCGCTATTGCATCTGACTGCACGAGCTCGAGCGCAAAACCGATATGCGGCTCTGCGTTTACATAAGGGATGGTGGTCGTAATGTAGAAACTCTTTTTACTAGGACTCATTTTTCGTACGAGCTAAGGTTTTATCTTTTTCTATGTCGTCTAAGAATTCCATTACAATTATGGCAACGGGAATAGAAAGTAAGATTCCCCAGAATCCGCCCAGTTCGAAACCTATCAAAGCAGATAAAATTATAACGATGGGCGAGAGACCAACTATTTTTTTAATGATAAGCGGAGCAAAGAGGAAAACTTCAAATTGATGAATGATGAGATATGCCCCAGTGACCAGTAGCGCGCTCGAGAATCCTCCGGAGAGATAAGAAAAAGAAAAAGCAGGAATCAGGGCGACTAGAATGCCGTAAGGTATCAACTCCATCGCCCCTGCGATAATAGAGAGAAGAAGCGCATATTCTATGCCCAAAAGAGAAAGGATTAAATAAATAAGAACTGCCACCACAAAGCCCAGAACCACCTGTCCTTTCATCCATAGGGCAATTTTTTTGCGCGAACGCTCCCA
>JBBUFT010000001.1:0-1488 GCA_038078035.1 Patescibacteria group bacterium | reverse complement strand
TTAATAATTTTTGTAATGTATTTTTTTACCTCATCACTCGCTTCCCAGCCAATATCAAGCCAAGTCTTGGCAAGCTCCGGCGAAACAGCGATGAATGTAACACCAAAAATAGTATCGGAGCGAGTAGTAAATACTGTAATGTCATGTTTGTCTGCGACGAATTTAATTTCCGCTCCCTCACTCCTACCTATCCAATTCTTCTGACTTTCTTTTATAGATTCCGGCCAGTCCAGTCCATCTAAATCAAAGAGTAGTCTATCAGCGTAGTCAGTAATTTTCAAAACCCATTGGCGAATGGGCTTTTTCTCAACGATAGTTCCGCATCTTTCGCATTTTCCATCTTCTACGTCTTCATTAGCTAAAATAGTCTTATCTTTAGGGCACCAATTCACCGGCTCGTTAGACTCGTAAGCGAGCCCGCGTTCTAGAAGTTTTAAAAATATCCATTGAGTCCACTTATAAAATTTTGGATCTGAAGTATTTACTTCTCGAGACCAATCGTAATCAAATCCGATAATTTCCAATTGTTTTTTGAATCGAGTAATATTCTTGGCTACCGATACCACAGGATTGGTTTTTGTTTTAATGGCATAGTTTTCGGTGGGCAGTCCAAAAGAATCAAACCCCATGGGATGCAAAACATTAAAACCCTCCATTCTTTTTTTCCTAGAAACTACATCCGTGGCAATGTAACCCTTCGGATGGCCGACATGAATACCTTCCCCCGAGACATAGGGAAACATATCTAAAACATAAAACTTTCCCCGCCCCTCTGCAATTTTATGCGAAGAAGGATTTTTTGTTTGGTAAATTTTTTTCTTAGCCCATTCTTTCTGCCATTTGCGTTCTATCTTAGAGTGATTATATTCTGCCATTTTTTCCCTGCCCGTCCGAAGCTTTAGCGTAGGCGGGTCAATCTTTTCATGGTCGTATTCCTTTTTCATACTCCCATAATACCTAAAAGATTGTGGTTTGGCAAAAGAATTTAGTAGACTGTTGGCTTGGGGAATGGAGGATAAATATCTTTATCCATTGTTCTTTCAAAACATGTCCGTCCAGCTTGATGGTCCCATGACTCATTTGTTCCGCCACCTGGATATGGATATAGTTCAGGATAACTTTTTGTATAGGCAACGT
The DNA here is from genome assembly GCA_038078035.1 of Patescibacteria group bacterium. Lineage (GTDB taxonomy): Bacteria > Patescibacteriota > Minisyncoccia > Phycocordibacterales > UBA9973 > UBA9973. The sequence continues at coordinate 351 of JBBUFT010000001.1, read as the reverse complement.
CGTACATAGGCATTGCCCTATTGCCATACTCTCGCCAACCTTTGGGTATCGGTTCTGCGAAGGTTGCGCAAAGCTCAAATTTTAGAGGAGCCAGCACTTTGTATTCATATTTTTCTCCTTTTTCAAATTCCGGAGGAACGGGCAATGAATATCCAGTTAGTGGATTCGCAAGTACGGATAACTCCTCTGGCAATTTTTCTTTCTGTTGCCAGAAATTAATAACTTGATATTGAATATTTTGTAAATCACTCACTCTCCTGTCATCCAATCGAAGCAAGCGCTGTTTTGCGGGACTGCCCATAATAGTAAAACTGTAGATAACCGAGCCAAGTACAAGCACCACGCCAACGA